>JAOUHH010000103.1 GCA_029865195.1 Desulfobulbaceae bacterium | reverse complement strand
CGGCCTGATGGATTTTTACCATACCATATTACACTGTTGAGGCAAGCAGGATGCAAAAATTTATTCATTAAGTCGGGTTGTTAGGTTTTGCCGAGTGCTGGAAACACAAAAACCCATGCCACTTCTGCGGCATGGGTTTTTGTGTGTTATATTTAGCTCTTAAGGTTAGACGTTGTCCTTGGTGGTGTGACAGGCGAAGCAGCCTATGTCGCCGGCCCCCCCGTGAGCATCCATGGTGCCATAGGACCAGCGCAGCAGGTCGTTATACGCCGTGCCGTGCGCCTTGTGGCAGGAGAGGCACATGACGATCTTTTCCGCAGAGGTGTCAGCAAGGTTTTCATGGGCAACCGGCACCGCCGCGTTTTCAACATAGCTGCCGTACTCACCCCCGATAGATTTAAAGTTATAGTCGGTCGGATGGCGGAGCCACGCAGTGGTGAGATCCGCCGAGGTGTTGATGTTGCCCACCCCGTTATGGAATTTGCCATGACACTGACCACAAAGCGAACTGATAGTGGTGGTGGTGTCGGTTTCGTCGGCCCGAGCTTTACCTTTGTAGATGTTTACATCAGTGGTGTCCCACTGCCAGTCGGGGTCTTCCGTGCCGAGTACGCCCTTCAGGAATCGGTAGCTGTCGTAGGTGTTTGTCCCGGTGATGGCACCAGTGTCGTCTCCGTGATGGGCGCCCGAGATGGCGGCAAACGCCTCAGGTATGTTGCGGTCGCCATGGCATCCCCAACTGCCGGCGCATTGGAGTTGGGTGTTCCAGTTGGCCGGGAGGGCATCGATAAAACCTGGAGGTGCAAGGCCTATGTTGAGATCCGTGTCGGATATTCCGGCGACGTTGTGTCCAAGTTTGTGATATGCTTCGGTTTCGCCTTGGTTAACCCAAAAGAAGTTACCGCCGGCCAACGATTTGGCACTCGGGTCAGCTGTATCGAGGACATAAGGAATAACACCACTACCACTGTCGCCGCTGGCGTTGGTGCCGGTGTGACAACCCACGCAACCACCCAAGGTCAGGGAGCCGGACGGTGTTGCCCACGATGAACCGGAGACGGCCTTCATATTGGCGCTGTCTTGGCTGTTGTGCATGGTATGGCAGTTGGAACACTGACCACCTACCCGTGCCATAACCACGGATGGTAATGAGCAGGCAAGTCCTAAGGCCAAAGCTGTTATCAGTATCGACCGTGTATCCCTTGGCGCTTTCATGACATCCTCCTTTGTCTGTATCTGCTGTTTTTTGGCAGACAGCATGCGTACCTCTACAATTCTAGTATACTCGATTGGTTGCAATTGCCTATAGGCAATAAGTTTATTTGTTAAGTAGGCATGGCTTAGTGTTGCCTTGTCGCTGGTGTGGCTTGTTGCCGGGCACGCATTATATTGTGTTTTTTACACATTATCCATTTCTTGTAATCGCAGGGCCAACTCGGTGCGGGACTGGCAGGATAGTTTTTTCATCACATTGGCGACATGCACTCGCACCGTTTTGGGACTGATGCAGAGATCGGCGGCCAGTTGGTCGGTGGTGCGGCCCTGGGCAACAAGACGACATATCTCCTGCTCGCGCGGGGTGAGGAGCGACGCGGGGCTGTCGCCCATTTCGGCCCTGGCGAGGAGGTGGTCGATGAAGTCGGAAGCGATGCCGGGGCTCAGGTATGTTTCTTTTTTGGCCACCGCGATGATCGCCCGCTGCAGTTCCTCCGATGAATCGGATTTCAGAACGTAACCCCGGCAACCGGCCTTGAAGGCTCGGTAGACATAGTTAGAGTTGTCGTGCATGCTGAGCATGAGGATTTCCGTCGGCAGGCCGGTTTCCCGAATACGTGGGGCAAGGTCAAGGCCGCCCAAGCCCGGCATGGATATATCGAGGATGACTACCGTTGGTTTGAGCCGATCGATAAGGCGCAGGCTTTCACGGCCGTCACCGGTAGCGCCGACGACCTCAAATTCCGGGATATTGGCGAGCATGGTGCTGAGGCTTTGCCGAAACAAGAGGTGGTCGTCAACGATGACGATGGTAATCGGCTGGTTGGTTTTGTCGGTGGTCATCAATACTCCCGCGCCTGCTTTACATAAGGGGGGGATCGTGTTTAAGCGAGTCGCTTATTTTTTTCTAAATAACCGGTCGTTTGTGGGTTGTCAAGCGTGTGGAGGGAAAGGTGCAAAAAAAATGATGGCCAGACGCTGCTGGTTTTCAGATATTGTCCATCTGCTGAAGCCGCAAGGCCAGTTCGATGCGTGATTGGCAAGAGAATTTTTTCATCACATTGGCGACATGCACCCGGACCGTCTTCGGGCTGATGCAGAGATCAGCGGCCAATTGGTCAGTGGTGCGGCCCTGAGCGACAAGATGGCATATCTCCTGTTCGCGGGGGGTGAGGAGCGAGGCGGGGCTGTCACCCATCTCCGCCCGGTTGAGCAGGTGATCGATGAAATCGGAGGCGATGCCGGGGCTCAGATAGGTTTCACCACGGGCGACGACCGCAATCGCGCGGTGCAACGATTCGGCGGAATCGGATTTAAGCGCGTAACCGCGGCAGCCGGCCTTGAAGGCGCGATACACGTAATTGGAATTGTCATGCATGCTGAGCATGAGTATCTCCGTCTTCGGTGAGATTTCGCGGATGCGGGGGGCGAGGTCAAGCCCTCCGAGGCCGGGCATGGAGATGTCGAGGATGACAACTCTGGGTTGGAGGCGACCGATGAGGCGCAGGCTTTCGCGACCATCGCCGGAGGCCCCGATTATATCGATGTTGGGGGAGGTTGCGAGAATGGAACACAAGCTTTCCCGGAACAGCAAGTGATCATCGATGAGCATGGTGGTTATGCGATCCGACTGACAAGATGCCGACGGCGGGTGGTCGAACTGGTTGTGCAGGAAGGTGTTTGACGGTGTAGCGGTGTCGGGCGTGGTCTGGGTCATGGGGTTATGCTCCGAAAAGTCGATGCGACAGGCGCCTGATTCGCGTTTCAATACTCCAGTGGGGAAGAGTGGAAAATATCTGCTGTGGGGCCGGTGGCTTGCGCCATCGTTGACATGGGTTGGGGAACATGCTAAGCATTTCCGAAAGTACGTAATCTTATATGTCTATTGTCTGTAACTCTGCTCCCAACTACCAAATTGGGTTGAATTGCGCAAGAGCTAAATGGGAATGTATCGCATATTTATGTGGCTTGTTTGAACACGGGGTGGGCCGGGAGTGATGAACGTGTATCGGATAAAATCGGTTGTTTGGGTGCTTGTCGCGGTTGTGGCGTGCGTGGCGGGTAGCGGCATCAGCGTTGCCAGCTCCTTTCCGTTTCGGGCGGTGGAACTGGGTGATACGGTGCCTGATGCGACGCTTACCGACTATAAAAGTCAGGCCTCAATTTCCTTTGCCGCCCTGAAGGGGAAGCCTGTTGCCGTTCTCTTCTGGGGCGCCGATATAGACGCCAAAAAACGTCGCTCCATCGAAGCGCTGAGCGCATTTAAGAAGTTGTTGCCGTTTCTTCGCGAACGGAACGTCAGTGTGATGACCATCAATGCGCAGGGTGACAGTTCGGCGGTTATGGACGAGGTGGTCGGCCAGGCTGGTGATGTACCTGTGTATGTTGACTCCGCGCAAACCCTGTACGGGCAGCTTGGTATTTATGTGATGCCCGCATTCCTTTTGATCGGCCCGGACGGCAAAGTCGCCGCCGGGATGGGATACACCCATGACCTTGGCGATCAGCTCCGCGCGGAGGTCGAGGTCCTGCTGGGGGAAAAAACGCGAGAGCAGGTGGAGCTCGAACTTCATCCGGTGGTGGTGGAAAAATCCCCCGAGGAGGAAAATGCCAACCGCCATCGCAACATGGGCATGGTCATGGCTCGACGCGGCATTCCGGAATCGGCCATTCCAGAGTTTGAAGCTGTGCTGAAGCTCTTTCCGGAAGACGCCCCATCGCTGATCGAGCTTGGCTGTCTCTATCTGGAAACGGGGCAAATCGAAAAGGCGGGGCAATTTCTCGACAAAGGACTTGCGCTGGCGCCAGACTCGTTGTCCGGATTGATCTGTCAGGCAAGGTTAATGGATGGGCGGGGTGAGACGAAAGAGGCGGTAGATGAGCTGCGCGGCCTGTTGTTGAGAAATTCCAGGGATCCGCACCTCCATTATGTCCTCGGTACCCTTCTTGAGAAGATGGGGCAGTTGGATAAGGCCGTTGTCGAATACAGAAAAGGGTATGAATTGCTGGAAAGAAAAGGGATGCTCCACGATGAATGATCGGATTCCCGGCGGGAGTGTGGTTTGTGAATTGTTGAAACCCGGGGGTCCGGAGGCCGGCGGCAATGATCTTGATTAAATCGGAATACGGGAAAAAGGGGCGGGGGTGGCGCCGCGTTCTGATCGCGTTGTCGGTTCTACTTTTCCTTTCGGTTGCGGTCGTGGCCGGGGCCGGCGAGATTGTCGTCATGACGCCGATGCAGGATTCCATTATCTACGCCCGTCGACCAGTAACCCATTTGGTGGTGAAAGTTCTCAACGCGGCCGATGTGCAGCGGCTGCAACTGGAGGGGGAAGGCGATGAGCCGATTAAGCCCTCCGGGGTCTGGAGTGTGAACGATGAACATTATGCCCATTTCCGCATCGGATTGAAGCCGGGCCGCAACAAGTTTGTTTTGAATCCGGGCTCGCAAACCATCAAGGTTTCCTACCGACCCCTGCGGACATTGATCAACATAGATTTCGAGGCGTCGACGGTCTATCGTTTTCATCGCAAGGAAGCCATTCCGGCCGCCTGTGGCCAGTGTCATACCGCCGTGTTGCCGGCCGATAGCGGTCTGGATCCCAAGGAACAGAAACGGATGTATGGAGAGTTTGCCTTTTCCCCCGAGTGTTACTCCTGTCACCGGAGTCAGGCCAGCGGCAACAAATGGCAACACGGACCAGCCGCCAACGTCCTCTGTAATCTCTGCCATAAAGATCCGGACAAGGGCGGGCGGATTGCCATTCCCGGCGGGAAGCCTGCCGAGAATTGTTTCAAGTGCCATGTGCAGGGGCGTCAATGGGGCAAGATGGCGCACATGCACGGTCCCACAGGCACCGGTGATTGCACGATCTGCCATAATCCGCACGGCGACGAGTTTCAGTTCCAACTCTGGGAAGACGGCGCGGGCAAGCTTTGTGTTGCCTGTCATGGCGACAAACAGCGCTTTCTGGAAGAGGGCCGGTCGGTTCGATTCCGCCCCCACGGAATCGTTCAGGGCGGCGGTTGTATCGCCTGCCACAGCCCGCATGCCACCGAAGTTCGATTTCAGTTGTATAAACCGATCAATGATCTCTGCTCCGGCTGTCATATGAAGATGAAAGGGATGAAGCGGGGGCATCCGGTTGGCGGTCACCCCCTGCAAGGGGTGCGGGATCTGCGTCGGCCGGATCGGGAACTGGCCTGCTCCGGCTGCCATAATCCGCATGGATCGGAGTATATGTATCTCTTGATCGGTGACAACTTGGGCGGTCATGTCTGCAGTAAATGCCATCACTAAAGGACCAATCCTGAGCGGAGCGGGGAACGCCTCGTTATCGCCGTGCGGATTTTCCTGTCTGCAAGCGCCGGGCGGGAGGTGACTATGCAACGCCTCTGGTCTGTTCCTGCCGTGGCTGTCCGTTTCCACGCTCGCCTCCTGCTGGTGTTGATGACGCTCTGCATGCTTTGCGGCAATCGCGGGGTGGCGCTGGCGTCCGGTGATGGGCAGGAGATCCCCGTTAAGGTGGTGACGATGATCACCGCCGACGACAAGGGGGTGCAATACAGATTCCCGTCACAGGTTTTCTACGATGCGACCATGGATGAGATCTATGTGTTGGCGAACGGAAAACTCAATATCTACGGTTCTGATTTCTATCCGCTCCTTTCCTTGGGCGCCGGAAGGGGGGCGGAGGCGCCGCAGGGCGGGTATGTCGACCGGGAAGGGCGGCTGTATCTCTGCCAGTCATCCCATGGGGCGAAACCGGCGCGTCTAACTATTTACAATGCGGCCTTTTTCGTGGAACGGGAAGTCCTGTTCAACGGGTTTGCCGGGGCGGATACGTTTCAACCGGTACGGGTGGCGGTCAGCAGCGACGGGATCATCTATCTTGCGGGCCTCCAGGATCGCGGGGTGCTGGTCCTTGATAGTGATGGAAAATTTTTACGCTGGTTGCGTCCCGAGGATCGGATTTTCGGCAAGGAGGCGATCAGGGAGGCGTTGGAGATCAAGGCCAGGGACGAAGGCGGCGAGGCGAAAGCGATTGCCGAGTCCAGTGCCGAGCAAGACCGACCCGCCGAAGAAAACCCTGTGGCCAGTCTTCCCCCTGAGTTGTTGCCAAAGGCCCCCAAAGAGGAGAAGGACGAAGCGAATTTTGGGGTTGCCCCGGTGATGATTAAGGATGTGGCAATCGATTCGGAGGGCCACATCTATCTGCTCAGCGAAGAGACGAGCAAGGTGTATGTGTACAGCCCCAATGAGAGCCTGTTGTTCACTTTTGGCGAGAAAGGCGGAGCGTTTGGCAAAATGAGCCGTCCGCGGGGGTTGGCGGTCGATGAGAAGAAAAAGTGTGTTTATATTGTCGACTATATGCGGCACAGCGTGCTGATCTTTGATCTGGCCGGTAAGTTCATGCATGAGATCGGGGGCATGGGCGCAGGGCCGGGCTGGTTCAGTTTCCCCAACGATGTTGCCCTGAATCGCAAGGGCGAGTTGTTGGTCGCCGATCTCTTCAATAATCGTGTCCAGGTTCTGGATGTTCAGTTCCAGTCAAGATTCCCGCTTTTTGGTACCACGGCACCGAAGACCGAGAGCGATGGTGCGGACAGTGCCGGCTCTGCGGCGGCTGGCGAAGAAGGGCAACCGCAACCGCCTGAAGCGGCAGGGGGGGCTGAGACGTCATTGCCGGAGCCGATAGTACCCGCTCAAGAGACAAAGGAGGAGTTTCTCTCGACAACGGGCAACGAATCGCCTGGCCAGGTGGTTGTTTCACCCAGGGAGTCCGGTCCGGAGGAACCCGATATCGTTGAGGAGCCCATCGGCGCCTATCCAAGAGTGACTCCGTAGCCATCGTTTCGCGAACCGTCGTTGGCGCAAAACTTCTGGACGTTATGCATATGGAAATCATCCTGATCGTCGCCATGGCCGCCAATCGCGTAATCGGCCGGGATAACGGAATCCCGTGGCATATCCCGGGTGAGCAGCGCCGCTTCAAGGAGCTCACCATGGGGCATGTCCTGGTGATGGGCCGCCTCACCTATGAGTCCATCGGCCGGCCCCTGCCGGGGCGCAAAACGGTGGTCATCTCCCGGCGGTCAGATTACCGCCCGTCGGGCTGTCTGGTGGCCCGCAGCGTACAGGAGGCGTTGGTCGCCTGTGCCGGGGCGGAGAAGGTCTTCATTGCCGGCGGCGGTGAGATATTCCGGCAAACCATGCAGCTGGCGGATGCCATCTACCTCACCACCCTGCATCGCGAGGTGGCCGGTGAAGTCCGGTTCCCCGCGTTTTCGGAGGACGAATTCGTCAAGGAGTTCGAGGAACTGGTGGACAACGAGGAGGAGCCGTATACCTTTGCCGTGTATCGCCGCGTTAAACGCTGATTTTCTCGCTCTGATTGCATAATAAAGGCCCGACCGGTTATCCGATCGGGCCTTTATTATTGTCGGCGGCGGGCAGCCGCGAATCAGGCGCGGGTCAGCGGCCGGTACTTGATGCGGTGGGGCTGGTCCGCCTCGGCGCCCAGGCGGGCCTTGCGGTCCTCCTCGTACTCCGAGTAGTTGCCGTCGAACCAGACCACCTTGCTGTCTCCCTCAAAGGCGAGGATGTGGGTGGCGATGCGGTCCAGGAACCAGCGGTCATGGCTGATCACCACCGCGCAGCCGGCGAAGTTTTCCAGCGCCTCTTCCAGCGCCCGCAGGGTGTTGACGTCCAGATCGTTGGTGGGCTCGTCGAGGAGAATGACATTGGCGCCGGATTTGAGCATCCGGGCCAGATGCACCCGATTGCGCTGGCCGCCGGAGAGCAGGCCGACCTTTTTCTGCTGCTCGGTGCCGGAGAAGTTGAAGCGCGCCACATAGGCGCGGGAATTGACCTCGCGGTTGCCCAGCGGGATGATGTCCTGGCCGTCGGAGATTACCTCCCAGATGGTCTTGTCGGGGTCCAGGGAGTCTCGGCTCTGGTCGACATAGGCGAGCTTTACGGTTTCGCCGGTGCGGAAGGTGCCTCCGTCCGCCTGTTCCTGGCCGGTGATCATCTTGAAGAGGGTGGTTTTGCCGGCGCCGTTGGGACCGATGACGCCGACGATCCCGCCCGGCGGCAGGCTGAAGGTCATGTTCTCCACCAGCAGGCGGTCGCCGTAGCCCTTGCGCACCTCGTTGGCCTCGATGACCAGGTTGCCGAGCCGGGGCCCGGGGGGGATAAAGATCTCCAGATCACCGGCGTGCTTTTCACTCTCCTCGGTGAGCAGTTTCTCGTAGGCGGTGATCCTCGCCTTCGACTTGGCATGCCGTCCCTTCGGCGACATCCGGATCCACTCAAGCTCACGCTGCAAGGTCTTGCGGCGGTCGGTCTCCTGCTTCTCCTGGTTTTGGAGCCGTTTCTCCTTCTGCTCAAGCCAGGATGAGTAGTTGCCCTTCCAGGGGATGCCCTGGCCCCGGTCGAGTTCCAGGATCCAGCCGGCGACGTTGTCGAGGAAGTAACGGTCATGGGTCACGGCGATGACCGTGCCCTCGTAGCGCTGCAGGTGGTGTTCGAGCCAAGCCACGGTCTCGGCGTCCAGATGGTTGGTGGGCTCGTCCAGGAGCAGGATGTCCGGTTTCTTGAGCAGGAGCCGGCACAACGCCACCCGCCGTTTTTCGCCGCCGGAGAGCACCTTGATCGAGGTGGTTCCTTCCGGGCAGCGCAGGGCGTCCATGGCCATTTCCAGGCGGCTGTCAAGGTTCCAGGCATCCACGGCATCCAGCTTGTCCTGAACCTCGCCCTGGCGC
>JAOUHH010000321.1 GCA_029865195.1 Desulfobulbaceae bacterium | reverse complement strand
GGCCGACGACCTTGCCTGCGTAGACGTTTTCCTGCTTCTCGGCCTGCGCCGCCACGGCAGCGGAGCTGCCAATCACCCACGACGGCATGGCCGGGGCGACGGCCAACAGCGCCATGGACGCCGCCAGGGGGGCAAAACCTTTCAACAGTTGCTTCTGCATGCGGATCTCCTTTAGCAAATTCATGTGGACAAAACCCGGAGCAGGTCTTCCCGCAGGCGCAGCACGCAAACCGTGCCGCCGTCCGAGTGCAGGAGCGCCCCAGAACCTGACCAAAATGCTACAGAAGATAATTAAGAAAGTAAATACCTAAACGTTTAAGAAAATGCGGTCGCAACGCTTAGCCCACGCAGACGGAGCACTGCCGCAGGCTGGACCCCTGTCGCCGCTGCAACAAGGTCGGAATTAATTCGTGGAAAAGGCGGGGAAAACCGGGCAGGGCCAGCAGGTTATGAACCTTCTTCAGGAACGCCGGCTCTCGGTTTTGATCCACAGGCGGCGCAGGGTTTGCCGCAACTCCGGGTCCGGGAGGGCGGCGAAGATCGCCTCGGCCTTCTTGAGGCGCTCCGGGTCCACCGGGCGCGGCGGCGGCTCCGGTGCCGGCGGCGGTGCCGGCTTGCCGAGGGTGGGGTCGATCCGGAAACGGATGTCGCTGATCATCTCCCCGCCCAGCCGGGTGTTGACCTTCTCCATCAGCAGATTCTTGGCGAGATGCAGATGCTGCATCCAGATCGAATCCGACACCCGCAGCCACAAGACGGTGCCGCGGATCAGGTCGGGCTGGGCGCGGAGGGCGATCTCCTCCCCCACCACCTCGTCCCAGAACGAGAAAAGGGCGTGCATGTGGAAGCGCTCCTGCCAATTCCGCCGCGCAAACAGATCGCCGAGCAGGTTACCGACATTTTCCGGTTTCTTTGATTTTTCCATCCCCCGCGCCTCCGCGGCCATGCCGCCGCTGTTTGCTAATCCCGGCGTTGATTCTAATCAACCCTTGCCCCTTTGCAAAGAACTCATTATATAGATGCCTGCGTCAAGGAGGCCAGGCACGATTGCCCTTTTGTTCGCTTTTACCGGCAGAAGGCGCGCTTTTGTATTGTTCACCGCGCCTTGCCCACCTGCAGGATTTTCCCCTTTTTGCCGGGGCCCTGTACTTATCCGGCCGCCTGCCCCTTCACTCGGGCGGCAGCCTTTTTTCATCACCAGATTTCGAGGAGCAACAGCAATGGGTTTTCGTTGCGGTATCGTCGGCCTGCCCAATGTCGGCAAATCCACCATCTTTAACGCCCTGACCGCCGCCGGTATCGAATCGGCCAACTACCCCTTCTGCACCATCGAGCCCAATGTCGGCATGGTGCCGGTGCCGGACCCCAGGCTCGATCTCCTTGCCGAGATGGCCAAGACCAAGGTCAAGGTCAACGCCCAGATGGAATTCGTCGATATCGCCGGCCTGGTGAGCGGCGCAAGCAAGGGCGAGGGGTTGGGCAACCAGTTCCTCGGCCATATCCGCCAGGTGGACGCCATCGCCCACGTGATCCGCTGCTTTGAAAACGACAACATCGTCCATGTCGAGGGCTCCATCGACCCGTTGCGCGACCGCGAGGTGATCAACACCGAGTTGATCCTCGCCGATCTCGACACCGTCGAGAAGCGGCTCAAGAAAACCGCCTCGATGGCCAAATCCGGCGACAAGCTCTACAAGGCGCAGCTCACCATCCTCGAAGAGCTGGAAAAGCTCCTGAACGGTGGCAACCCGGCCCGGCTCATGGAGCTAGACGATACCGGCGAGAAACTGATGCGTGAGCTCTGCCTGCTCACCAGCAAACCGGTACTCTATGTCGCCAACGTATCCGAGGAGGAGATCAACACCGGCAACCAGTGGGTGGACCAGCTGAAAGAGGTGGCGGCCACCGAGAACGCCTCGGTGGTGATGATCTCCGGGGCCATCGAGGAGGAGTTGAGCAACCTGCCGGTTGAGGAGCGCAAGGAGTTCCTCGAAGACATGGGGCTTACCGAATCCGGCCTGCACCGGCTGATCAAGGCCGGCTACGAACTGCTGGGGCTGATCAACTACTTCACCGTCGGCGAGAAGGAAACCCGCGCCTGGACCATCACCAAGGGCACCAAGGCGCCGGGGGCGGCGGCCGCCATCCACACCGATTTCGAGAAGGGGTTCATCCGCGCCGAGGTCATCGCCTACGATGATTTCGTATCCTGCGGCGGCGAGGCCGGCGCCAAGGAGAAAGGGCTGCTGCGCCTCGAAGGCAAGGAGTATGTGGTCAAGGACGGCGACTGCATGCATTTCCGATTCAACGTGTGAGGTCAACCATGCTCAAAACCAATCAGGAACAACTGGTCTGTCAGTCGGTGATCGGCGAGATCACCTCGCCGGGCGGCGGCATCAACCCCTACCGGATCAACCCGGACGGGCATGCCGACATCTATCCCGGCGTCGGCGGCATCACCTACAACCTGCGCATCGGCGATCTGGCCTGCGAGAAGTTCGGCGATCATGTCGAGCCCGGCGTCTCCTTGAGCAACTTTACGCAAGTCGGCGGCCAGCCCGGCCCCAACCGGGCGCTGAACCAGTTTTCCTGCGTCGGCAATGTCGCGAAGGTGGTGAGCGGCGACGCCAAGGGCGAGGTTGGCCGGGTCACCGGCAAGCAC
>JAOUHH010000320.1 GCA_029865195.1 Desulfobulbaceae bacterium | reverse complement strand
TGCTTACCCATGAGGTCAGCGAACAGCTGCGGCTGCCGTGTGTTCCCGAGCAGCAGCAGGGGACCATCCGCACCCTCCATCCCCGTTATACCTTTGACGAGTTCATGGTGGGCGACAGCAACGCCCTGGCCCATTCCGCCTGCAGCGCGCTGGCCGGCGGCGACACCTCCCTGGGCCGCTGTCTCTATATAGAGGCGGGCACCGGGCTGGGCAAGAGCCATCTCACCCATGCGGTGGCGCATCATGTCGTCAGCCATTCGCCGTCGGTGCGGCTGCAGTACCTCACCGCCCAGCAGCTGACCAGCGAGATGGTGCGGGCGATCAAGCAGAACACCATGGAGCAGTTCAAGGAGAAATTTCAGAAACAGTGCGACATGCTGCTCATCGAGGATGTGCAGGCCCTCTCCGGCCGGGTCAAGACCCAGGCCGAGCTCGCCGACGCCTTCGATATCCTGATGGAGAGCGGCAAGTCCATCGTCCTCACCGGCGGCATGGCCCCCCGGGACATCCCCAATATCGATGAGGGCATCCGTTCCCGCTTCTCGTCGGGGCTGGTGACCTCCATCAATTCGCCGGACCTGCATACCCGGGTGATCATCATCAAGCGCAAGGCGCTCAACAAGGGCCTTGCGCTCACCGATGAACTGATCATCTATCTGGCGGAGAATATCCGGGGCGACGTCCGGCAGTTGGAGAGCGCGGTGATCGGCCTCAAGGCCAAATCCTGCCTGATGAAGACCCCGCCCGACCTGGCCATGGCCAAGGAGGTGGTGCGGAACCTCGTCGGTCACCAGGTGGAGCTGTCGGCCGAGGCGGTACGGGATTTCGTCGCCCGCCAGTTCAAGGTGGCGGTGAGCGACATGCGTTCCAAGTCGCGCAAGAAGTCCATCACCTTCCCCCGGCAGGTGGCGATGTACCTTGCCCGCAAGCATACCGAACAGGCCCTCGGGGATATCGGCGGCGCCTTCAACCGCGACCATTCGACGGTGGTGCATTCGGTGCGGGTGATCACCGAGGCGGTGAACCGCAACGGCAGCATCCGCGGCCAGCTCGAACATCTCTCCGAGAAGCTGGAGAAGGAGTTGCGCTAGCCTCCGGCCGGGAGTGCCGAAGCAAAAAAAGCCGTTGTCGGGCGTGGGTCCGACAACGGCTTTTTTGTTTGGATATACGGAGGCGGCGGGTCAGAAGTAGACCGGTTTCACCGGCGCCTCCCCCTGCGGCGCGGCGTGGCCTGCGGCAACGCCAGCCGCCACCCGTTTCGCCGCCTTCACCATGTCGTTGATGCCGATCCCGTCCCAGCCGAAGCCGCAGAGATGCAGGCCGGGATGGGTCTGCTCGCATTGCCGCCGCCAGTCGGTGAGGAGCCGGTGGCTGCCCACCTCCATCTGCGGGATGCCGCCGGCCGGCCGCAGCACCTTGCTGTAGCAGGGCGGTTCGCTCAAGGGGAGAAGCTCGCCGAGGTCGGCGAGGGTTTTGGCAAGCAGTTCCTCGTCGCTCAACTGCAGCCGTTCCGGGTGGCGGCGGCCTCCCACCAGCACCTCGATGAGGACCTTGCCCGCCGGCGCGCGGCCGGGGAACATGTGGGTTGAAAACATTGCCCCCATCGCGAAGCGGTTTTCCCGTTCCGGGGCCAGGTAGCCGAAGCCGTAGGGGATCTTGACCCGGTCGGAAAATCCGAGCAGGAGGTTTGCGATCTTCGCCTCCGGCACCTCGGGCACCGGCGGCGGGCTGAGCGGGGTGAGCAGCGGCAGGGCGGCGTTGACCGGCAGGGCGACGACGAGGGCCGGGGCGGTGAAGGCCCCGGCGGTGGTCGTAACCCGCCATTGCCCATGCTCGCGGCCGACGGCCTGAACCTTGGTGCCGGTGCGGAGCGGCTTGCCGGCGGCCAGGGTGTCGATCAACCGTTCCATCCCCTGCGGGAAGCTTACCATGGACGGCATTTGCCCCGGCTTCTTGCCGCCCGCCGCCTTCTTCTTGTTGCGCAGGCCGCGCAGCAGCGAGCCCGCCTCCATTTCGAGCTTGCGCACCCCCGGCATCACCGCGTCGATGCTGAGCCGCTGGTAATCGCCGGCAAAGGTGCCGGTGGCGGCCGCATCCACCAGCGGCAGCACCTCGGCACCGAACCGGTGCGCGGCCCACTGGCCGAGGCTCTGTTCATCGGTGACCGGTCTGATCCACAGGTCGCCGAGCAGCCGCAGCTTGCCCAGCGGCGAGAGCAGGGGGGTGGTGAGCAGTTGTTGCGGGCCCTGCGGCAGGGCCACCAGGCGTCCGCGGTGACAGACATAGCGGAGAAACTTGCCCAGCGGTGCTCGCTGCGCCTCCCGGTCGAGGCCGGTGTCGGCGAGGAGTTCACGGCTCTCGTCGATGTTGTCGAGAAAGCCGTGCGGCCCCCACTCGGCGAGAAAGCCTTCCTCGCTGAAGGAACGCACCGCGCCGCCCGGCCGCGATCCGCCCTCGAGCAGGACGAGATCGATACCCGGCCGCTGCTTGTTAAGAAAATGGGCCGTGGCCAGCCCCGAGAGGCCGCCGCCGATAATGATCACCTGATGGCTTTCTTCCATGGTCTTGCCGTTCCTGTTGGGTGATTAAGGCCTATCGCCAAGGGTGGCGGTGATGGCCTCGCCGTCCCACCGGATGTCGATCCAGCCGCCGTCGCGCAGCATGCCGGG
>JAOUHH010000102.1 GCA_029865195.1 Desulfobulbaceae bacterium | reverse complement strand
GGCCAGGTTCATCACCAGATCCGGCTTGTATTGCTTGATCAGCGCCACCAGTTCCGGGACGTTGTCGGCATCCACCCGGGCGGTGGTAATCGGGCGGGCGATGGATTTGGCGATATCGTCACACTTGGATTTAGTGCGGCTGGCGAGCATGATTTCACTGAAAACCTCTGGCAGCTGAGCGCATTTACGCGCCACTACCGCGCCGACCCCGCCTGCGCCGATGATCAAGACTCTTGCCATTTCATTCCCCTCACAACCAACCGGCAAAGCCGGAGTAAAAATTATCGTTCGAAGTAGGTGTAGCCACGGAGGCCGTCTTCAAAGGCCTTCATCACTATTCGCCGTTCCTTGACATTCATTTTCTTTTCACGCACCGCATTCTCTGCGGTCTGGCGCAGCCTGGTGAGGATCGCCTTGGTGTCATACTCGACATAGTCGAGGACATCGGCCACGGTGTCGCCCTCGATCTCACGGGCATACTCCACATGGCCGTCTTCGTCGATGCGGATGCTGACCACGTTGGTGTCTCCCAGGAGGTTGTGCAGGTCGCCAAGGGTTTCCTGATAGGCGCCGACCAGGAAGACGCCGAGGTAGTACTCTTCTTCCGGCAGCAGGGGATGGAGGGCCAGGGTGTGGCTCTCCTCGTGAAGGCTGATGAAGCGGTCGATCTTGCCGTCGGAATCACAGGTGATGTCGGCGATGATCCCCTGGCGGGTGGGCGCCTCGTTGAGGCGATGCACCGGCATGACCGGGAACAGCTGGCCGATGGCCCAGGAGTCGGGCAGCGATTGAAAGACGCTGAAGTTGCCGTAGTAGATGTCGGCCAGCCGGTTGGCAAGGCCCTCCAATTCTTCGGGTACATGTTTCATCTTTTCGCTGTACCGCAAGACGGTGTTCATGATGTACCAGAACATCTGTTCGGCCAGCGCCCGTTCCCGCAGGGTGATGGCGCCGTGCTTGAAGAGCTGGCGGATTTCGTCCCGGTAATAGAGGGCGTCGTGATAAAATTCCTGGACGTTGCGGGAGTTGATGTCGCCGGGGATTTCAAAGAGGCTCTGCAGGAAACGGTGCGAGTCTTCGGGCAGTTTCTCCGGCGGCGGATGCGACTCGAAGCGGCTGACGTTGAGGATGTTGAAAAGCAGCACCGAGTAATAGGCCACGGTGGCCCGGCCGGACTCCGTGACCAGCACCGGATGTGCCACCTCGGCCTTGTCCAGGGTGGCCATCACCTGCTCGACGATGTCGGCGCTGTATTCGTTCAAGGTGTAGTTGCGGCTGCTGCCGTAGTTGGCGTGGGAGCCGTCGTAGTCCACCGCCAGGCCGCCGCCCATGTCGAGGATGCCCATGGCCGCCCCTTCCTGCACCAGGCCGACATAGATCTGGCTTGCCTCCAGCACCGCCGCCCGGATATCCCGGATGTTGGGGATCTGGGAGCCGAGGTGGTAGTGGAGCAGTTGCAGGCAGTCGAGCATGTCCCGGTCGCGCAGGGTATCGACGGCATCGATCACCTGGGCGGTGTTGAGCCCGAAAACGCTGAACTCGCCGCCGGAATCGGTCCAGCGGCCGCCGGCGTTGCTGGCGAGCTTGATGCGGACGCCGAGCCGCGGGCGGATCTTGAGGGATTGCGAACGCTCGAGGATCAGCGGCAATTCCTCGGGCGACTCGACCACCAGGATACACTGGAGGCCCATCTTCAGCGCATAGAGGCTGAGGTCGATGAACTCTTCGTCCTTGTAGCCGTTACAGATGATGAACGCCTCGGGGTCACGGATAAAGGAGATAGCGGCGATGAGTTCCGCCTTGCTCCCAGCCTCGAGGCCGTGGTGGTATTTTTCACCGAAACGGGCAACCTCGGCCAGCACCTGTTCCTGCTGATTGACCTTGATCGGGTAGACGCCGCGGTAAACCGATTGGTAGCCGGCCTCCTTGATCGCCTTGGCAAAGCTTTCGTGCAGCTGCTGGATCCGGGAGTGGAGGATGTTTTCGATCCGGAGCAGAACCGGCATGTCAAGGCCCCGTTCGGTCATCCCGGAGATGATCTCCATCAGGCTCACCGTCGGCCCTTTGCCCTTGCCGGCGGGGCTGACCGTCACCTCACCCTTGTCGGAGATACCGAAGTAGCCGCCGCTCCAGTTGCGGATTCCGTACAACTCCTTGGACTTTTCGCTGGTCCAGCGTTCCAATGTTTTATTTTCGATTCTCATATTTTCATCCGGGCGCTTGCACCTGCCGCAGGGCAGATGCGTCAAGGGTACGTTGGTGTTGGTCAAGGCATGGTTGCCGGCATGTTTATGCCGGCTGCCGCCCAATTTTAGATGGTGCGGCGGAAAAGGGGAGCATATTATTTTCAGCGGCGCAAAATCACAAGCAAAAAATGACCTTCCGGATCAACGGGATGCCGGAGCGTGTGCAGTCGGTTCAGCTGAGCGAGGGCAGAACCCGCGCGATTGTCGCCGCAAGCTCTTTCAATTTATAGGGTTTGGCAATCGATTCGGTGAAGCCGTATTGCCGAGGGTTTGCCATGATCGGATCGTTGGAATACCCGCTGGAGGCGATCATTATTGCCTGCGGATTTAGTTCCAGGATAATCCGACCGGCCTCTTTGCCGCCCATCCCGCCGGGGATGGTCAGATCCATGAGGGTGACGTCGAATGGACGCCCGTCGGCAAGGGCCTGCCGGTATAATCCGACGGCCTGGGTGCCGTCGGTGGCGACGGTGGTCTCGTGGCCCATGCTGGCAAGCATCTGGGTCGACATCACCAGGAGCATCTCCTCGTCATCCATGAGGAGGACCCGCAGACAACGCCCGTCGGTGGTGAAGGTTGTCTGTGGGGAGCCGGTTGCCGAGATTGCGTCGGTGTCGGCGACAGGGAGCAGGATGGTGAAAGTGGCGCCCTCTCCCACCTTCGATTGGACCGAGATGTGGCCGTGGTGTTTGCTGATGATGGAGTGGGTGATGGCCATGCCGAGGCCGCTGCCCTTGCTCTTGGTGGAAAAATATGGGTCGAAGATCTTTTCGAGATGCTCGGCCTGGATGCCGATGCCCTGGTCCCGGATGGTAATCTTGATGCAGGGGGTCGCCAATTCCGGCGCCAGTCGCACGACTTCGGGCAAGGGGCAGTTCTCGCAAGAGATGTCGATGATGCCGCCCTCGGGCATGGCATGGTCGGCATTGATGACGATGTTCTGGATCACCTGACTGATCTGGCCGCTGTCGATCTCCACCGGCCACAGATCCGCGGCAAAATGGTATTCGCAGCGGACATTGCTTCCCCGTAGCACGAACTGCGATGATTCACTGATGATCTCGGTGATGGAGGCCAGCTTTTTGACCGGCTCCCCGCCCTTCGAGAAGGTCAGCAACTGTTGGGTGAGATCCGTGGCCCGCAGGGTGGCCTTTTCGGCGTCGGCGAGGAGCTTGTGGGTTTTGTCGGTGGGCGGGACGAAATTCAGGGCAAGATCGATGTTGCCGAGGATGGCGGCGAGGATGTTGTTGAAGTCGTGGGCGATGCCGCCGGCCAGGACGCCGATGGATTCCAGTTTCTTGATCTTGAGCAGTTCCTGCTCCATGTGCTCTTCGTCGGTCACGTCGCGGAATACCAGTACCACGCCGATGGTGCGGCTTTCCCAGTCGCGGATGGGGGCGCCGCTGTCGGCGATGGTTCTTTCCGTACCGTCCTTGGCGATGAGGACGGTATGATTGGCGAGGCCGATCACCTGGCCGGTGGCGAGAACCGTTTCCACCGGATTTTGGCAAATCGCCCTGGTTTTCGAGTTGATGATCCGGAAGATCTCGGTGAGGGGCTTGCCCTCAGCCTCGGCCTGACTCCAGCCGGTGAGGTTTTCCGCCACCTTGTTGAGCAGGACCACGCGGCCCTGGGTATCGGTGGTGATGACGCCGTCACCGATGCTGCGCAGGGTAACGGCCAGGCGTTCCTTCTCTGCGGCCAAGGCGTTTTCCGCCTGGGTGCGTTCCGCCACTTCTTCGGAGAGTTGCCGGTTGATGCTGTTGAGATTGGCAACCATCTGGGTCATTTCGCGGATGTCGCGGGCGACGAGGATGGTGGCCAGCGGCTTGCCGGTTTGGTCATGCATGGCTGCCCCGGAAATGGACATGGGGATGTTCTCACCCCGGCGCGTTTTGAATTCGACGTTGAGATCCCGGATCGCCTCGCGCTCCGCCAACTCCTCTAAGTCTTCGGCGGGCAGCAGTTCCCTGGCGAGAACGGTGTGAAGGGGCTGGCCGGTGAGTTCTTCCTCCTTGTAGTCGAGCAGGAAGCAGGTGGCGGCATTGACCGTTTGGATCGTTCCGTCCGGCGCGACAACGATCAGGGCGTCGACCATGGAGGCGACGATATTGTTGATGTAATCCCTGGCGGCAACCAGCTCCGCGTGGGTGATGGAGAGGTTGCCGGCCATCTCGGTGAAGGCGCGGGCGAGATCGCCGATTTCGTCATGGGAGGTTATCGGCAGGGCAAGGTCGAGCTTGCCGCCGCCGATAGCCTGGGCGGCGTTGCGGAGGGTGAGCAGCGGCTTGGCGAGCAGGTGGGCGATAAAATAGCTGAGGACGCAGGCCAGGAGCAAAATGGCGCCGCCGACGGCCAGAAATACCCTGCGGGCGTGCTGATTTTTTTGTTTGATGGCGTTGATCTGCCGGGCACTGGCGGCAAACTCCTGCTCGATGTGCGGGTTGACCGAATGCACGAAATCTTCCATGATCTTGTCGATCTTCCGCCGTGTTTCCCACAGTTGCTGCGGCGGCCCTCCTTTTTGATGCAGGAGCAGATGCTGGTTCACGGATCTGCTGAATTCCTGGACCATCTGTTCAATCTGTTTCGCTACATCTTCTTCATCGTGGTAGAGGATGTGCAGGGTCCGGTAGGCGTCAAGGCTGGCAAGGGAGGCTTCGATATCCGTGCGGATCGTCTCGGTGGGGGTTGCCTCGTATTCCGTGAGCAGGACGACGGTGTGGTACAGCTCGGAGGTCATTCTCGCCAGGGCGATATTGCCCGGCAGGATCCTTTCGCCCACAGTATGGAAGGCCCGTTCCGTTTCTTCCTGGACCAGCAAGCCGGTTCCGTAGCTGACGCCCAAGGTCAGGAGCGAGATCAGCAGGAAACCTGCCAGGAGTTTTTGTTTGATCCGCATCTTATTCCACTCGGAAACCGTGTTTGGCAAAGCTTGCTTTGCCCTCGGTTGCGACAAAGTCGGCAAACAGGGCAGCGTGCTTGGGGTTTACGCTGCTGGCGAGGATCGCGATCTGGATCTCCTCGGGCGCGTTGATGGCGTCGGGGATGGCGATCGGTTGCAGATCTTTTGCTTCCGGCCATTGTAGCATGTCTTCCCAGGCCAGGGCGGCGTCAACCTCCCCGGTGACGACCAGGTTGAGCAATTCGTTGACCGTTGAGCCGGTCACGACGATATTGCGGCGGAAGGTCTCAGGTTGCTCGGAGGCGGCGATGATCGATTCCGCAACCATGCCGATGGCGCACATGTCCTTGTTGCCGACGGCGATTTTCACCCCGGCCGCCATCAGGTCGGCAAAGGTGCGGAGCTGTTTGGGGTTGTCGGCGCGAACGAGAAAGGCCGGCATGTGTTTGGCGACAGGCCGGATTGCTGCCACCTGTTCGCGCAGTTCCAAGATATACGGTGCCGAACCGGGGATAAAGATATCGCCCTTCTTTGATTTCTGGATCGTGGTCAGCAGGGTGTCGCTGCCGGCATAGATGATGGAGAGGGGGATATGGTGGCGGTCTTCGAAGGCGAGCCGGATCTCTTCCATGGATTTCTTGAGACCCTTGCCGGCATAGACAACCAGCGGGGTTTTCTTTTGGTTGCAACCGACAATGAGGGCCAGGGAGACACCCAGCAGAAGCAACAGGATGCGTAGAGATGTTTTACGGGCCAGGTAGTGCACGATGCTCTCCTCGTGTGGCAAGTGAACAGCCTTGCGCATTGCGTTGAATACCCAGTGTTTAAGGCGTTATTTCGGGATTTTATCAGGTTTGGGAACACCACAGAAGAATAAAATAAATTTTTTGGAAAATAATTTACGGGGTGGCGGGCTGGGGAAGTTAGGGTCTAGCGGAGGGAGGATGCCGAGAGATGTGTCCGGACCGGTGTGGAGCAAGCCTTCCCCTCTCTTTAACAGAGATAAAGTGACGTGGGGTGCGGGGAAGGCTTGCGCAGGGTTGATCAGCTGTACTCGCGGGTCTTGTGAAAGGTCACGGACGGGAACTGTTCCTGGGTGTGGTTCAGCCACCAGTTGCTGGCCGCGAGATAGGTGAGGTGGTTTTCGCTGTCCATGGCAAGATTGGCCTGGTTTTTGGCCTTGAAGGATTCAAGGGTCTTGCGGTCGTCGCAGCTGACCCAGCGGGCGGTGGCGTAATCCACCGGCTCGGTGATCGCCTCGACACCATATTCGGCCTTGAGGCGGGCGATGGTCACCTCGAACTGCAACACGCCCACCGCGCCCAGGATGTAATCGCTGCCCAGCACGGGCCGGAAGAGCTGTACCGTTCCCTCCTCGGCCATCTGCACCAGTCCCTTGTTGAGCTGCTTGGTTTTGAGCGGGTCGCGGAGCAGGACGCGACGGAAGTGCTCAGGGGCGAAGTTTGGAATGCCGGTGAATTTGAGCGGTTCCTTGTCGCTGAAGGTGTCGCCGATCTTGATCGTGCCGTGGTTATGGATGCCGATGATGTCGCCGGGGAAGGCCTCCTCGATGTTGCTGCGGTCCTGGGCCATGAAGATGGTGGCGTTGGCCAGGGTCACTTCCTTGCCGAGCCGGTGGTGCATCACCTTCATGCCGCGGGTGAACTTGCCGGAGCAGATCCGAAAAAAGGCGATCCGGTCGCGGTGGGCCGGGTTCATGTTCGCCTGGATTTTGAAGGTGAACCCGGAGAAGGCCTCTTCGTCCGGGGATACCGAGCGGCTCACCGTCGGGCGCGGCCCAGGCGGCGGGGCAAGCTCGACAAAGCCGTCCAGCAGTTCCTTGACCCCGAAATTGTTGACGGCGCTGCCGAAATAGACCGGGGTCTGGCTCGCCTTCAGGTATTCCTTGTGGTCGAAGGGGTTAGCCGCGCCGGCCAGCAGTTCGATGTCCTCGCGCAGTTTGTCGGCCTGACTGCCGAGCAGCTTGTCCAGCAGCGGGTCGTCGAGCCCCTTGACGACGATGCCGTCGCGGGGGCGGCTGTCGCGGCCGGGGGTGAAGAGAAAGACCTGCTGCCGCTGGATGTCGTAAACGCCCTTGAACTGCTTGCCCATGCCGATGGGCCAGGAGAGCGGGGTGCATTCGATCTGCAGCTTTTCCTCGATGTCGCCGAGGATCTCCAAGGGGTCGAGCCCCTCCCGGTCCAGCTTGTTGATGAAGGTGATTACCGGCGTATTGCGCATCCGGCAGACCTCCATCAGTTTTTCGGTCTGCGCCTCGACCCCCTTGGCGTTGTCGATGACCATCAGGGCGCTGTCCACGGCGGTGAGCACCCGGTAGGTGTCCTCGGAGAAATCCTGGTGACCGGGGGTGTCGAGGAGGTTGATCTCGAAATCACGGTAGTTGAACTTCATCACCGAGGAGGTGACCGAGATGCCGCGCTCCTTTTCGATGGACATCCAGTCGCTGACCGCGTGGTTGGATGTCTTGCGGGATTTTACCGCCCCGGCCATCTGGATGGCGCCGCCGAAGAGGAGGAGTTTTTCGGTGAGGGTGGTCTTGCCGGCGTCCGGGTGACTGATGATGCCGAAGGTGCGGCGGCGTTCGATTTCCTTTTGAAGTCTGCGGCTCAATTTCGTTCCTGTAATGCTGGTTGTCGCTTTTCCTGGGCCGTCCTACGGGTGGCTACGGCGGCGTGCAAGCGTACAAGTTTGTTAAAAGAAAAAGCGGACCATCTGGACCCGGCCCGCGAGGCGCTATATATAGCCAATAAATCGAGCTTTGTCCAGCCTCCGGCATCAACAAAAGTGCGGTCCTCCCGCATGACGCCGCCGACGACCTGTTTTGCCTGCCTCGCCGGTGGCTGGCGGTAGCCAAGCGGCACAATTTTTTGCCGACCCAATGTTCTTTTGTCTATAAAACACGCGCAAGGCGGTGTAAGATCCCTTTCTTTTCATAACCTTTCTCTTTTCTACCGGTGATCCTTTGTCAGACAGAAAACCATTCGCGAAACGGCCGCCGGTCAAGGGGCGGAAACCAACGCCCGACGAGAGCAAGGTCGTTACCTTCGCCTCGCTGGTCAGTCCCCTGGTCCCTCCCCCGGAGCAGCCCGTGGCCCAGGCCGCGCTCTACAGCGCGCCGCTTGCCCAGATCAACTATCAGGCCGAGTTGCAGGTGAAGGATCAGGGGCTTGCCCTGTTCTGGCAGCAGTATGGGCTGGCCGGCACACCGGAGCCGGTGGTGCCGTCACCGCGGCCGCGTGGCTATCGTACCACCTCCAAGAGAAAGGCGCAGCTGCGCGGCCCCCGGCTCAACTTGCTTTTCGGCGACCGGGTCAGAGAGCAGAAGCAGGCCTTTGTCGCCTCGCCGCTCGAACCCACCGCCCATGAGCGCATCTTCCGTTTTCTGCAGAGGAAACTCAGTGAGCCGGTCTTCAAGATGGCCGCCGCCCATCTCAACCACCTGATCGTCCGCGGCAGCTATCAGGAGCGGGTGGTGATCTTCAACGTCGATGCCATGAACGGCCCGTTGATCCGCAAGTTCAAGATGCTGGCCGATCACCTCCGCAAGGGACCGGTGGCGGTAAACGGTGCCTTCGTCTATTTCGATCCGACCCGCTCCGATTATTATCTCGAGAGCCGCCGGCCCGACACGATGAATTTTAAAAAGCTCTTCGGGCCGGAGATGCTCTCCGCCACATACAAGCATTGCCGGTACCGCTATCATCCAACCTCCTTTTCCCAGATCAACGAGTCCATGGTCGAGGGGATGCTGGAACGGGCCCACGAGCTCCTTGCGCCCACGCCCGATCAGTGTCTGCTGGATCTCTATTGCGGTTATGGGTTGTTCAGCCACTTTCTCGCCCGTGATTACCGGCAGGTACTCGGCGTTGACAGCGAGGGGCCGTCGATCCGCGCCGCCACCGAGAACAGCCGCTACAATCCCGGCCGGACGAAGTTTCTGTCCCGCCGGATCACCGCCGAGGCGCTGGAGGAGGTTCTCGACAATGCGCCGACTCCACAGGCGGTAATCCTCGACCCTCCC
>JAOUHH010000002.1 GCA_029865195.1 Desulfobulbaceae bacterium | reverse complement strand
CGTTTCCCGTTCATGTCAGATGGTAAATGAGTGGTAACGATGCCTATAAGTGGCTGATATTATTGTAATGCAATAGGCCTCTCACGCCGGTAACAGGGGTTCGAGTCCCCTTGGGGTCACCACGAAAATAATAGAGGGAAATCAGCCTGTTGCGGTTGGTTTCCCTCTTCTTTTTTGTGGGTTGATTGGCTGTTTTTGGGCGGTAAATCTTGGTAAATTATGGGTGGTTTGTGGTCTGCGACGGTAAATTTTTGGTAAATCGGACCGTCACCGTTTAGGGTTCAGCGCCAGCAGGTCGAGCAGCCGCAACACCCTGGCCAGGGCCGCGTCGTCGGCAGGGGTTGGGGTGAGCTTCACGATAATGCTTGCTGCGGTCACCACGCCGGAGATGGCGGTCAAGATGTCCTGCCAGTGGTTGAGCAACCAATCAATCATGGATACACCTCTTTATCATCTGCGCCTCCGGCCCGCGGAGGCTTATCAGTTTCAGCACTCCTCGTAGCCGCAGGCAGGGCAGTGCCTCCCGTCCCACTGGCTGCCGCATTGCGGGCAACTCATGACCTTGCCTCCATCCTGGCCGCGCACCAGGCGTAACGCGCCAGGTCGTGGTCGCGGATGCCGTCGGTGCCACGCTCCAAAACTGCCTCTATCCTGCCGGCCACCCGGTCGCGCAAAAGCTCCGACCAGGTAATGCCGGGGCGGTGCAGGCCGTGACGGTCAAAATACACCAGCCGGCCCATGTGGCCGTAACCCATCAGCCTGGTGGGCACCCTTGGCACCACGTCATTGTTGTGCACGCACCGCGTCACCCAGTCGCCAAACCGGTGGCGCATGGCCTGAGCGGTGCAGAGGCCCAAAGCCCGAGGCTGGCCAAAGGTGACCACCCGCACGTCCTCACCCCGGTGCAGCCGGTCGAGTCCGCACAGCAGGGCCAGCGCCCCGCCGAGGGAATGGCCGGTTATCACCTCGGCCGCCGGCAGCAGTGGCGCAATTGACTGATACGCCCGCCAGAACCCGGCATGCACCATGCCGAACGGAGCCGCCACCAAGCGGCAATCGGCATCGGTGAGCCAGTCGGCCAACTCATGGGTGCCGCGAAAAGCGAGCGCCCCGTCAACGGCAATAGCCTGGGTGGAGGTGGATGCCACCGAGTAATTGGCATGGCTGTAAGCAAGCAACGACAACGTCGCACAGCGTGATATCTCGTTCACACCCCCACCCCCTCTTGTCTCCCACCCTCCCGGGTGGCACTCTTCCCAGACATCATCGGCGCACAGCTCGCAGCAGCCGCCATGACAACGCAGGGTCACCCTGGATATCCGATCAGCAACTCCGGGTCGTAGCTCTCCACCTGCAGGTGGATGTGTGGCGTCATCTCCTTGCCGTACTTGGCCGAGATGTCCTGGGCCGTGCCTATTACCTGCCCTTCGGCAACGCTTTTGCCGACAATCCCCTTAGCCGGCAGCAGGTAAAACAGCTTCACCCGGGCGTGTTTGCCCTGGATGACCAGGCCGCGGTATTTTGGGTCATCGGCATACGGCACAGCCTCGCGCGACACCGTGCCGGCAATTGGCGCCACCACCTGCTGCCCTGGTATGCACGGATAATCGGTGCCGTCGTGCATCCTGGCACCACGGGGAGACCCGTAGTGCCCGTCGCCCTTCGAGTCGCTCCGCACACTGGTCTTGCCGGTTGGCGATATCATCCCTCCACCCCCTCCAAACTCAGCGCCTCCATGTGGCAGCGCTCGATTGCCGTCTCGATCCGGCCGCGGTGCGTCTCCAGGCTGGCCGGGGAGATTAGCACCGAGCTGCTCTCCCGCATCAGCCGTGGCGTCAGGTAGCCGGGCAGAGCCGTCGGGCGGCTCAGGATGTCGCAGTTGCCGCATTGCACACATCGGTCCGTGTCCCGCACCAGCTTAAACATGGCGTCACCCTCCCTCGTTTTTAGCCTCCAGTCCGCCCACTCGCTTCTCTATCCCGAGCTGCCAGTCAAACAACCGCTTAAACGCCTCGCCGTTCTCCTGGTGGTGCGACGAGAGCGCTCCGGTGATCTCAAGATGCTTGGTGGCCAGGTCGCCCTTGATGTCGTCGAGCTTTGCACACACCCTGGTCCGATAGTCTCTTTTCGACTGGTCGCAATCGGTGCGGGTGACGAACCGTGGCAGCCGGTCGGCGTCAAAAACCGTGGTGTCAACCCGGGCGACCAGCTCGCCAAGCCTCGCCACCGCCGCCTCGCTCAAAGCCTGGGCCGCCCCGGCCTTTCTGGCGGCGTGGAACCGGCCGCCCAGGTAGCCGCCACCGGCGGTGATGATGGCCAACAACAGGCCTATTGCAGCGATGACCATCTGTATCTTGTCCATGAGGGCGGCTCCTTTGTTGTAAGGCTTATCGTCTAGGCAAATTCAATTGCGTTTATTGACATCCATGTTCTGGTTGGGGCGGCAGACCCAACAACATTTTTTGTTACTGTCACATACACTACTAACTCAAGATAGTCTCCGGCCACTACAGGTATTTCATATGTCGAGATGTTGTGCTCGTCCTCTCCAACTGCATAATCTCGTTGCCACGGTGTTGGAGATAAGGCCGTCCCATTCTTGTATATAGTCATTATCACATAGGCTGTTCCCCCGGTTGCCCATGCAACGTTTGCCTCCATCTTCACACGGGTTACACCTTTTGGTATTGTAAGTCTTGATGGAGAACCGACGACCCAAAATCCCCCAACATCTTCATTCTCGGTGTTGAATGTTACAGGGGTGAATGTTCCAATGGTAATTGATTGATTAGCACTTACCTTGGAAACAAGAGCACCGATATGAGTAGTCGTCCCCACCAGATGCCACCGGCCGCTGCCGGTATCAGGAGCCACCCGCAACAATCCGTCCTCTGTGTCCGTCGAGGTGGAGTTGAAGCGGTAGTCATGCACCCCCAGCGAATCTCTCACCTGCGCCGGCTGACCATTGGCCATGCCGGTGGTGTTGTAGCTGTCCAGGGCGCCAAAGGCGCCGCCGGTGCGGGCGTTGAAATTGAGCGGCGCCAGCAGCGCCTCGCTGGCCGCAGTCCACGGCCAAGGGTCGAGGCTGCTCAACCCCTGGCGCACCCAGGGGATCGAGATGATGGGCACCGGGTCGGTAAAACCGGCCGAGGCGGTCACGCCGATCCAGATGTTGGTCAGCGCCGAGCCGATGGCGCTCTTGCCCATGGCCACCCAGCCCCGGCCGTCCAGGCTGTAATGGTAGTAGTAGGTGGTGCCGCTGCGGGTTATCCGCAAAAACACCGTTTGCCCCAGCGGCACATTGAGCACGTCGGTGGTAACGCCGGTGGTGCCGCGCTGGCTGGTGTTGTCGATGGCCAGCAGCTGGATTGCCGAAGCGGCGCAGTCCATCAACAGGGCTGCATAATTACCGCTGGTGGGCGAGATGTCGTTGTCGTTGAGGTAGAGGCCGATGTTCAGCTCATTGTCGGCGATCCCGACCCCGCTGCCGGTGGACTCTAACAGCGCCGTCAAACTCACCGGCATGATCTCGCAAGCCCCGTCCGGGATCTCGAAGTCCTTGCGGAGCTGCACGTTGTTGTTCCGGGCCTGGATCAACAACGTGCCGGCCCGGGTGGCCAGGTCATAGATGCCGACATCGGCGGCGCCCAAAAAGTTGACAGTGCCGGAAGAACCAGCCACCGCCGTCCAGCCGGTGAGCGATGCTGCAGCAAACTCGTCGTCGCCGGAGTCGGCCGCAGCCTTTGCCGAGGTCAGGAAATCCGGGTAAGCCTTGGCGACGGCACTGGGAACACCCACAAACTCAAGCGCCGTTTCCCCAGTGTTTACCACCGGAACCTTGCCGGCCTGGCCGGCGTAACTCCCCGGGGTGTCGGTCAGGCCTAGAAAGGTCGATGCCCCGCCAGCACCGCCCACATTCAGCGCCGTCCGCTTATCCGCGCTGCCGGTCTGCGCCCCGCCTGCGCACACAACCTCCCGGATCGGGATATCACCGGCGGTAAACCCGGTGGTGTTCTTCACCAGGGTCTGGGTGGAGACATCGATCTCCACGTAGTTGGTGGCGGCGTCGGTGAGCGCCACCGTCCCGGCGGCCTTGCTGTAAACCGCGTTGTCGTTACGGAACAGTCCCGCCTTATACCCCCAGGTCAACCCGGTGGTGGTGACCGGATCTTCGTCGAAATCGTCGTTAAACCCCGGCTCGATGGCCAGATGCAGGTTAACCGGAAAAAACTCATCCGATGCCGCGTTGCGGTACCCCAGGACCAGCCGGTTGTAGGCGATAAAATTGCTGGCCGCCCCGGTGGTAACCGCTGCCTTGGCCATGGTCAGCGCCGTGGCGTCGGTCTCGTTCAGGTCAAGATAGGCGAACTCCCCGTCGGCCAGGGTGATGGAGCCGGCCGCCACCGTGTTCTGCACCGCCTTGCCATCCGCCCGGTTAAAGGTGATCCGCAGCGTCGAGGCCCAGGCCAATTTCCCGGTCTTGTTGTAGGTCACCAGCCCGTCACAATGAACAATCACGTTCTTGCCGTAGGTGATGGCCTGGTCCAGGGTGGAGAGAAACGCCTCAACATCGGCCGGCTTCCACTTGGTTGCGGTGGTTGGAGCGGTATGAAAATTGGTACCCATGCGGGCCTCCTTAGGTCATGATGTCGCCGCCGACGTCGCGGAGGATGATGTTGCCGTAGGCGGTCAGGTAATCCATGGTGATGCTGAAGGTCGGGCTCACGTCGCCCGGGTCGAGCCCGTCCCTGGTGTAGGTGAACACCACCTGGTTGCTGGCCGCGCCGCTATACCCCTCAACACTGGTGCCCGAGCTGCTTCCCCACGAGATGGTGCCGTTGCCGGTGGCAATGGCCAGGGTCACATACCAGCCGTTGCCGCTCTGCAGAATCGAGTGGCCATACTGATCCTCCACCGCCACGGTCACGGTGGTGCTCAACTCGCCCCAGGCCAGGTCGTCGTCGGCGATGGCCACGGTCAACAGGCTGGGGGCAGGCGCCACCCACCAGACATCGATGGCGCTGCTGGTCACCTCGGTCATGCCGCCGGTCACCAGGACGTGGCCGCACTTGACGTGGCCGGCCGGCAGGTCCGGCATCACCGGGCTGCTGCTCGCCGTGCCGGCGGTGACATGGATAGCCAGATCAGCCCCCACCGAGACGAGGTCGTACCGCCACTGGCCCACCGCCGGCGCCGCACCGATGGCCAGCACCGCGGCGGTTTCCTCGATGGGCGCCTCCATGGCCATGGTGAGGAGCGTCGTGTCGCTCATGGCGATGGCGTCCACCGTGTAGGTGGTGCCGCCGATGCGGATGGTGCCGGTGCGGACAAACACCGCCATTTGCAGTTGCGCCGGGATCTCCGTCACCAAGAGGCCGGTCAACACGCAGTCGGGCGGGGTGGCCAGGGCCGGAGCCGAGGCCCCGGTGGGCGAGATCGGGCGGATAACGCCGTGGCTCTTCACGATCAACCGCCCCTGCATCCCGCCAACCCGCTCCAGGATCACGCCGTTGGCGGGTTTGAGGTATTCCGGGGTGGCGGTCCAGTTCTCCGGGTAATGGGCCACCACATAGGTGTCTGAGCCCTGGATCTTGCAGCGGCAGTACCGCTGTGCCGGGTACACATCCCAGACCACGGCGCAAAAGGTCTCCCGCCGGGCGGCCACCGCCTGCTGGGCGCCCTGGCGGATAAACCGCTTGCGGCTGAGACCTATGCTCTTCACAGCACCCACCCCTCTATCGAGTCGACCAGGCCGCCGTCGGTGCTGCCGGCCTCCGGCTGCCGGTAGATGCGCTTCAGCGCCGCCACAAAGAGCTTGATGGTGGCGCCGGTGTACGGGTGCTTGATGGTGATGGTGTCGCCGACCTCGTCCTGCAGGTGGCCGACCTTGCTGAACCTCACCCGGCGGCGCTGCAACTGCAGGAGGAGCAGCTCAAAATCCGCCACCTCCTGGCAGTGGGACTGCGAGTAGCAGCACCAGCCGTCGATCTGCTGCCCGATCACCTGCCCGATCTGGGCCTGGAAAAGCAGGTCGTCGGCAGTGGCCTGCACCGACCTGCGGAAGTAACTCAACGGCGCGGCATGGATCCTGAACTGCCAGTTGGCGACCGACCCCAGGATCATCATGCAGGCCATCAGCCCGGCACTCTCGGCCCAGCGCCCCACCGGCCAGGTCGGCCCGCCGGTGGATGGGGCGATGTCCGGGATCTTGTTGCCAACCAGGTACAGGGCCAGGGCCGCCGCCAGGGCCGGCCGCAGGTCGGGCGCCGAGATGGTGATCTCTACCCACTGGTAGCCAGGGTCCGAGGCGGAAAGCGAAACGCTCACGCTGCCGGCCAGCCCGAACAGGGGCGCCGGGATCTCGACCTGCTCCAGGCGCGGCTCTATGCACCGCCGCTGCTGGTCTTCGCTGTAGTAGATGCGGATGGTATTCTTGCACCCCCACCACCCCATGGTGCCGTTACGCTCCGCCACCTGCTCCTCGGCCAGGATGCCCTGGGTGTAGTCCTGCTCCTCGCCGGTAACGGTGACCTGGTTGGTGAAGTCGCTGAAAGTGTCGTCCGGGGTAAAATCAATCAGCTTGGTGGTGTCGCCGTAGGCATGCGCCGTGGCGCCATCAACGGTGATGGGCCGCAGGGTCAGCTTGCCGTCCATGCCCATGATGGCGAAGTACCCGAACCGATTGGCGATGGTGTCCACCATGTCGCCAACCGAGGTGTGGACGAACTGGGTGTTAAGCACAAAGCCGCCGGCCAGCGCCGGAATGTCCAGCATGCCGGCGTCCCAGCCCATCTCGCCCGTTACGATTTGCTCGATGGCGGCGTCGGGCTGATAGGTGAGATACTCCGACGCCACCACCTGGTGGCGGGCCAGAAACTCCCGGTCGCACAGCGCCGTCACCCGCACCGACGGGTAATCGCCCCGCTTGTAGCTGAGGGCGGTTTCGGTCACCACCCACTTACCCTGGCTGGCCCAGTAGTCAACCGCGCTCACCGTCTCGCCCTGGCGCAGGGTCAGCCGCCGCCCCTTGGCCAGGTAGGGCCGCCACAGCGAGTTGCTGTTGTGCTGGTCAAACAGGTGCCCGTGGGACAGCTCAAAACTCAGCCGGTTGGGTGAATCGTCCACACTCCACTCGGCCACCAGGTCGGTGCCGGTGATCAGCAGCGGCGCCAGGTCCATGGCGGCGGACTCCTTGTCCCACCAGATATCGCTGGTGTCGCTGCCGTAGTGAGTCCAGAAGGCAAAAATAGAGTTGTCGTCAGGGTCCAGGCACACCGACACATCGCCGTCGGTGTGGCCGGAAACAAACGGCAGCGCCGCGGCCCAGGCCCAGGAGGTGGTGTACTCGCCCAGCAGGTACTTTGGCCACTGGATGAACCCCGCCTCCAGAAAACCCACCAACCCGGTCCATGTTGTTTGTTCGCCAGCGGTGGCAGCGTAGATCATCCGCGAGGTCTCATCCATCACCGCGCAGATAAACTGGTCTGCCCCGTCTCCGGTCAATCCCGGGATGGCGGCGTTGTCGTAGAGCGTCCACTGCTCGGTGACCACGTCAAAGATGGTGATCCCGTAGTAGCCGGCGATCATCAGCTTGGCGCCGGAATCGATCACCGTGATTTTCCCCAGGCCGTAGCTGTCCAGGGTCGCCCAGGTCGGCCGGTAGTAGGTGACGGTGTCGTCGGTCAGGCTGATCCTGCCCAGCCCCCGCGACTCCGGGTTGTAGCTGGCGTTGTAGACGAAAGTAAAATAGACATAACCGTCGACGTGGACCATGGAGGTGATCCCGCCGTAGGGGAAATCCGGGTAGCCGGAATTGGTGTAGCGCCGGAGCCTGGCGCCGGCGGCAATAGAGAACACAACCAACTCACAGTTGGCGCTGCCGCTGCTCCACATCATCAGGTCTGCATCCGGATCGATGCAGACGTCGTACATCGGCGACCCCCAGTCGCTCCCGCCGGACAACGAAAACGAACCAACCTCGAAGGACTTGTTCCAGGTGTGGCTAGGGCCGGCCGAATCAAGATCTATCCAGCCGAACTCGTAGAAGGTCTCGGAGAGGATCGAATACCCCTGGCGCAGGAACACGTAGAGCCGCCGGCTCGTCTCGTCCACCAGGGCCGCCTTGACCGTGGTGCTGTAGCTGGCCGGGACAGAGTAACCGGTGACGTTTTTGGACAGGCCGTAATAGTCGCCGTCGTACCAGGTATAGTCGTCAAACGCGTAGTCGGTGAACACGTTGGTGGTGGCGTTGAGCATCCCCAGCGCTCCCCGGGAAGAGAAGGGCCGGTAGCGGCCGGAACCGACCAGGGCGTTGGTGCAGGCCAGCGGCTCCCAAACACTATAAAAGCTGTTCCAGGCCGGCACACTGCCGGCCTTCCAGATTCTGTCCACAGCCCAGGTCGTGGTGTTGATCTCGGCCAGGGCATCGTTGACATAGCGGGTGACCATGCAATACAGGTAGCCGCTTACCGGGTCATAATGCAGTTGCGTGGCCGGGTGGGTGTAGTCGATGGAGCCGCCATAGAGGAGGTCGTTCTCCAGTTTCAGAGAGCCGCTTACCTCGGTATAGATCAGGTGCTGCTGATTGGCCGCCTTCTGGACCGCCACCGGATAGCGGGCGATGGCGCCATATCCGTCATAGGCGGTCAACTTCACGGCCGCGGCCCAGGTGGCGCCGTTGTCGGCCGAAATTGAGTGGTAAACGTTGCTCAAGATCTCGCCGGTGGCGCCGGTTGCCTCGGCATAGCCGAACCACAGCCATACCTCGCCGGTATCGATCTGGGTCAACGACGGCTCCCGCCGTTTCTTGGCGGCGTCCAGGCCGGCGATGGAAAGCGCGGTGGGGCCAGTCCAGGCGGTGAAGTTGCTGCTGGTGAGTTTGTAAATCTGATAGGCGGAGCCGTCCCACTTGCAATAGACGGCCAGGTAGGTGTCGTTGGCCAGGCGGATCACGTCCAGGCCGTCCGACCAGTAGGTTGCGGTAGACCACGAGGTGATGACCGCCGTGGACACCGCCGTGCCTGTTACGGTGATGATCTCGTAAACCAGGTACTTGGTGGTGCCGGAGATATAGGTGTAGAGGATGCCGACGTTGCCGCCCACCAGCTCGACGATGGCGATATCCTCGATGGTGTCGCCGTCAGCGCCCATGGTCACCGCCGTCACCGTGGTGAACTCGGTGCGGGCCACGTCGGTGTAGACGTAGTGGAGAGTGTCCTTCAGGGCCACATGGTTCTGGTAGACCGCAAGCAGCCGCCCACTTGAGTGCGTAAAGACATCGGGATCCGCAGCGGTGGTGGTGCTGGTGAGCGCCTGCCCGATCAGGGGCAGCGCCTCGGTCATGGAGAGGCTCATCAGCTCGCAGATGGGGCGGTGTGCCTGGCCGTCCTGTGCTGCCTGCAGCTCTGCGGAGAGGGTGAGCGCCATTGCCTACACCTGGGAGAGAATGAAGAGGGTGAGGGTGACATCCTTCATAAACTCGGCGTTGTACTGCTTGCAGCTTGTCCCCGGGTAGTCGATGATGGCGACGTTGTAGGATTTCCCGGTACCGTCCTGGGGGTTCCACACCTTGCTGCCTGGGGCCTCGAACTTGCCGGCCAGTGTGGTGTGCTGGCCGGCCGGGATGAATGGCCATGACAGGGTCACCGTCTTGCCGACAATGGTTGCCGGCCATTCAAAAACGTCGGCCGATGAGTAGGTCTGCACCACAGCCGCCGCTTTTCCCTTGGTGGCGATGTCACCAACCCCGGCGGCCGGCGGGTTGCGGGCGAAGGTGTAACCGTCCAGGCTCATTCTGGTTACCGCCATCACGAAGCCTCCCGCAGTTCCTGGAGGACAACGTCGCGGATCCGAGATTCAAGGCGGGCGGCGAGTTTGGCGTCAGTGCCGTTGATACTGAAATTGAATGTGGCGCCAGCCCCATGGTTGTTCTCGGCGGCCGGGATGATTCGTTCCCCTTTGTGGATCATGGCAACCATGTCCCTTGGAACATACGGGGTGCCGACGTCGAACGACGGCAATAATTTACCGGTCAGGCTCGCCCCTCCTGCCACGTCGGAGAGATCGTTGCTGGCGTTTAAGCCATAACCGCTGTAGGTGGCGCCGGTGGCCGCCGAGAACGCCGAGCCGGCAACGCCCTTGACAAGCCCCAGCCCCAGGCCGATGAGCCCGCCCAGATCGCCGCCGGAACCGAACTCCTTTCCGAACATCCCCATCATCAACTGGTTGGCGATCCACTTGTCCGCCATCTCCTTGAGCATGTCGGTGAACGACGAAAGGATGTCCCCGTGGCCGGTGCGGACGTCTTTGACGAACTTTTCGGCAGCATTTTCCATGTTGCGGTAGGCCTCGATCTGAAACTGGCTCATCGCCGAGGTCTTTTCATTCATCCCCTGGTAATAGGCGTCGTTCGCCTTGGTCAACTCGGACAGCGCTGCCGCCTCGCGGATAGACAAGGCATCCCAGAGGGCCATTTCCCCCTCGATGGTGATCTTGCCGGCGGCCTGCAGGTCGTCGAGCTTCGAAAGCAGCCCGTTATATTGCCGCCGCACCCCCTCGATGGCCTGAGCATGCTCGGGCAGGGTGGCCAGGGTGATCTCGTCCCATGATGCCCGGGAAGTCTCGATGTCGCGCAGCTCGTCGGCCCTGGCCTTGGCGTCGTCGTCGCGGTACTTCTTGGCGAGCTTGGCCACTTCCTCCATGGCCTTGCGCTGCCTGTCGGCGGCGGCGGTGGACTTTTGGCTTGATTCCCACTGGTCCACCCACCACAGGCTGCCATGGTAGCCTTCCTTCTTGGCATCTGCCCGGAGCTTTTCCGCCTCGGCGGTGATGGCCAGGAGCTTTTGCTCGTACTCGTCCAGGCTGGACTTGGCGGTCTCAAGCCGCATCTTCCGCTCGATCTCAGCCCACCGCTCGGCCAGCTTCTGGCTTGCCTCGGCTGCCTTCTTTGCCTCGTCGGTGAGTTCCGAGACACCGAAAGATTCTATTGCCCCATCCGGCATGAATGGAGAACTTGCAACAGGGGTAAACTCGCTCATTATCCTGTTGTTTAACGGAATATTTTTTGCTGCCCAGGCGGCCTTCAGTTTTGCTTTTTCCAGCCGCTTGGTCTCCTGCTCGATCATCCGGCGGCGCTCGGCCAGATCAGCATCCATGAACCTGTCGAGCTGCTCGCCAGCAAACATCTCCCGGCCCTTGTGCAGGTCACCTGTTTTATCGAGGAGGTAGTTAAACCCGCCAATCGACTTTGCCATGAGATTGGCAATGGCGGCCAGGCCGCTTACGACGCCGCTGTCTCCGATGGTTACCTTGAGGTCGGTGATTGAGTTTGTAAGGCGGTTAAAGGCTGCCTCTGAGCGGCCGGCCGCTGTCTCCAGGTCAGGCCCGAAGGTCTTGTGCAGCTCGGCGGCGAACTTGGGCAGGAAGTCGTCGGCCATGATCTGGCCTTTCTGGAGCATCTTGTCGAGCTCCGAGGTGGTCATCCCCATGGACCTGGCCGCCGCCTGGAAGGCGCCCGGCAGCCGCTCGCCCAACTGTCCGCGCAGCTCCTCGGCGCTCACTTTGCCCTTGCTGATCATCTGGGAGACGGCGAGTAGGGAGGCGTTGGTGTCGTCGGCAGATAGCCCCAGCACCGCCGACGCCTCGGACACCGAAGAGAAGATGGCGCGGACACCGGCCCCGGCAAGCGTTGTGCCCTTGGCAGCGGCTGCGATGGTCACAAACCCCTTGCCGGCCGCCTGCAGGTCGAGGCCGAGGCGGTTTGCCTCTTGCCGAAGGAATGAGATTTCTTCGGCAGCCTGCTGGCTCGAACCGGTGGCGGATTTGAGCGCGTTGCGCATCCGCTCCATGTTGATGGTGGCCTGGTAGATCTCCTTACCGGCCATGGTAACGGCGGCGAACGTCGCCGCAGCAATGGCGGCTTTTGCGTGGCTGGCGATGGCCGAGAAGGTTTCAGAACCGCGTGACTTGAGCCGGTCCAGATCATCCGCCATGCGCCGCCCCAGCGCGTCATGCCACTGGTCGGCGATATCCTTACTGATCCGGCCGGCCTTCTCTAGCTTCACCACTTCGGAGTGTAGTGCGTACCATTTCCTCTTGGTTGCCTCCAATGCCCTATCTTGCTCGGGCAGCGCCTGCAATGAAACGCGGTTGACAGATTTTTCAACCCTCCTGAAGGCAGTATCAGAGTCATCAGCAAACCGTTTTACCGTAACTGACCCATTATCATCGACCCGCAGGTTGAATCTCATCTCATGGTTGACTTGCGGCATCTCTGGCCTCTTCCATTTTGCGCTTGTGGTCGTCCGCCACTTCTCCGGCGATGGTGCGGCCGATCAGTTTGACCAGGTCATAAATTGAGAGCCGGTCCGCCTTCACCACTCCGCACTCGGTCATGGCGTTTGATATCGCCGTCCCGGCAATCCCCACCGGCATCCCCTCGGCGTACTGCATGTCGTCGCTGCAGCGGTGGTACACCGCCAGGGCCAGGTGGTGATCCTGGCGGTGTACCACCGCAGGCTTGCAGGTGGAGCAGGGGGGAGGCTCCGGCGCCGGCTCCGCCCCTTTTTCATACGGCCGTTGCCGGGAGTGGGATTCATACGTCTCCCGGCACTCATCGCAGCTTTGCCGCCCTACGCCGGAGAGCCAGACGGCAAAGCCGACAAGTTTTTTATTGCCTCCTCCTCCTCCTTATCCACCAGGTCGGAGAGCTGGCCGCGAAACGCCTGGAGCTGAGAAAAGAACCCATCCTCCATGGCAAAGGCCTGCTTGCCGGCCTTGTCGCACTTCATGGGCTTGCCGTCCTCACCCATGAAGTTTTCCCAGTCCACCACCGCTGCCTGGCAGGTCAGTTGCCGCTCCTTTGCCAGGTCGTGCCGCTGGGTAACCTCCACGGTGTTCAGTTCGGCGTCGTAGCTGTTCACCGCCGACATGCACTGGGAGTGGATGCCGGCGGTGTCCCCAGCCTTGAGGTGGCGGACGAGGATCCGCCCGCCGAACGGATCCTCGGGCCATTCAAACCACATTTCACGGGGCTTGATGATCTTGGGCATTACAGCTTCCCTCCGTGCAGGGCGGTGCCATCGACGGCCGGCTCGCTGGCAAGGGTTTCGCCGGTGGCCAGGGTGATGGTGCCGGCCGCCACGTTGGCGATAAGGTACTGGCCGTCGTTGGAGGTGGAGCCCTCGACGATCAGCGTCTGGCCGGCCTTGAAGCCAGAGGTCACAAAGCCGCTGCCGGAGTCGGTGATGGTGGCCGGAGTGCCGGTGACAAAGGCCATGGTGGGCGTGGCGTCGTCGGTTTGGTGGGCCACAAAGTAGCAGTAGAGGCCGTTGGTAACCATCTCGCCGGAGAGGGGGAAGGTGCCGTTTTTCTGCGCCTCTCCAGGCTCCACCTTGCTCACCTGGAATCCGGCGTTGTCCGGGTCGTTGGCCAGGTCCGGGGCGATGAAGTCGTTCAGGTCCAGATACCAGCGGCAGTCGGTGAACTTGGTGTTGTCCTTGAGGTACTGCTTCAACTGGTCCTGACCCTTGGTGTCGCCGGTGACCAGGTTGCCGCCAAAGGTGAACCTCCCGTGCGAACCCTCGCCGGTGACCTCAACGGCAAAGTCAACGCGGAACTCGTTGAGCTTGATCACCTCGCGCAGCAGGCCCGGCAGCCCCATCCGGTTGAGCCCCTTGATTACCGCCTGATCTGCACCGCCGTACTTGAGGACGATTGCGGCGTCCACTCCGAGCTTGTATGAAACTCCCATGGCTGTTCCCCTCTGTGATGGTTACGACCAGACCATGAAGTCGGTCGGGATATGATGAAAGCCGGCTCCGTCCGAGTCGTCCGGCCGTTCGGCTATCTCAAGCTGGTCGTCAAAAAATATCTGCTGCACAGTGGCCACTCCGCCAAGGCTGCCGGAGAATCCGGAGAGCGCCGCCACCACTTGGGTTGCCGTGGTCCTGGCCTGGGTGTAGGTGTCGCCCCAGGCAGACACCTGCCAGCGGCTGCGCTCGCACTCATGGCTGCGCATGTCACCGGTGGGGACCACCGACACCAACTGCAAGGTCACCGCCGGCCTGGGCTGGCCCTGGGGCACCGTGCCAAGGTAGATCCTGGCGCCCACCAGGGCGGTGAGGCCGGCAAAGCCCTTGAGCCGCGCCACCAACCCCTTGGCCAGGCTGTCAATGGTGGTCTCGATGCTCATGACCCGACCTTTAATGCGATCCTTGCAGCGAGATCGGCGGCAACGGCGGCAGCGGCCTCTGGCGATTTGGCGTCTATTGCAGGCCGCAAAAACGGTTTTGCCGGCATCGGCCCTGCCACCCGGCGGAAGATGACCTGGCCGTCAATGACCATCTTCAGGTATTTCTTTTTTGTCGGCGTCCGGGCCCCGGCAGTGCCGAACTCCACCAGGTGGGCGTGTGGCGCAATATTATAGTTAATTCCGACATAAGCGTGGCCGGCCTTACCTCCTGAACCAAACAAGACCTTTACGTTGTCAATTCGTGAAACAATGCCGCGCCTGAGGTTACCTGTTGGGCCGCCAGGGGCTAGACGGCGTGCTTCTTCTGCTACGATGTCAGCGCCAATTCCGGCTGCGTAGTTCAGCTCGCCGACGGAAAGCAGGTCTCCGAGTTTTTTTAGAAGATCTGCTGTGGCTGCTGACGGCTTCATGCTCATCTTCATGACGGTTTCTCCTCGCAGAGCAGCAGCAGTTCCCGGTTGCGTTCGTCCAGGTTGAGCACCGCCTTGATGTTCAGCACCCTGGAGCCAAACAGCAGCCGGTTGGCCGGGCCCACCCCGGCCCGGTAGCGCATGGCGACCTCGTGGGATACCACCGCCTCCGGCTCCAGGCCACGCCACTGTTCTTTGCCACTGGCTGGCCGCACATCCGCCCACACCGTGGCCACGTTCGACCAGGTTGCCACCACCTCGTTGTAGCCGTTGGCAGTGCCGCCGGCGGCCTGGATGATCACCCGATGGCGCAGCCTCCCCGCCCTCATGGCAACTCCACGATCGCCTCGCGGTCGAGCTGGTACTCGGCCGAGCGCGGCATCTTGCTGACGATGGTGCCGGTAACGATATCCTCCCGGTATTCGTACATGCTGCTGACGAGCAGCATCATGCCTGACCAGGTCGAGGCTGGCACCGCATCGCCGGAGTCGCCGTAGCCTGCCACCACCCGGGCCACCACCGGCAGCATGGGCCGCAGGGTGGCACTGGGCCAGCTCTTGCCGTAGCCGAGCACCAACTGCGGCCGGATGCTCACCAGGTCTACCGAGTAGTCGGCAGTGTCCACGGTGTGCTCCACCCCGTCCGAGTCGGTGTACTTGAGCGAGGCAACCGACTGGATGGGCGAGGCATGGAGCGGCAGGGCATCACCCTCCGGGAACCCGTCAAAAAAAAGGTCAAGGGTCTGGGTGATGAGGCTGCGCCGCTGGTGCTGCTCGGCAATGTCCCTGGCCATGGCGATGAGTTTAGCCAGGTGGCCGTCGCCGTAGCTCACCGAGGCAAGGCCGCTGTCCACCGTGCCGCTGAAGCGCACCGTGGTCTTGTTGGCAACGCTGTCAAAGGTGGGCGCCGCCGCCACATAGCCGGTGGCGTCGGTGGTCTGGTCAAGCGCCAGATACCGCCCGGGCGAGTAGATTTTCCGCCGGTCGCCAACCACCGTGAAGGTGGAGGCGCTCACCCTGGCCACCGCCGCAGTCTCCAGGATGACGGACTCGTCCGAGTTGTCGCCCAGGTTGATCCGGCAGTTGCCCTTGACCTCGGCAATGGTCAATGGCTCGACTGCCGGCGCTGTTATGATTTGGCGGGCGCTCATTGGCCTACACGTCCCCCAGGTTCGACCACAGCACCGTGATGGTGCCGGTGAATGTCGCCGTGCCGGCGGTATGGGTTGCGTCGTCGTCGATGACGAAGTTCAGGTAGAGGTCAATGGGGGTAGACGTGCCGTCAACCCATCGTGCTCCGCTCTCGGTGAGCGCGGTCGGGGTAGGGTATGCCTTGGCCGTCCCGACTTTGAGCGTTGCCGCCGGGATGTTCACCTCCGGCACAAGATCAGCCTCGGTGCCGGTAAGGGTCGCGCCGGTGGTGGCCGTTGCCGAGCCGAGCGCCACCCCGCCGCTCCATCCGTCGATTATCGTACCGGTTACCCCGGCAGTGAGCGCCCCGTTGATGACAGCGCCATGGATCAGCGCCGAGCCTTCCGGGAAGTCGTACAATTTCACCCCGCCGTATTGCGCCACCCCGGCATCGTCCGAGATGGTGACGGTGGTGGCTGTGCAGGTGATAACGGTCTTGTGGATGACGTCGCCCACCCCATACTCGGCAACGGCAACGGTCCCCCCGACCCCGGAGCCGTTGCCGCTGGCCACCTTGAGGTTCTTGTTTGCATCGAGGACGGCTACCACCGATGCGGTGCTGTTGGCGGTGCTTGCCCCGTCAAGGTAGCCGGCCTCGGCGGCGGAAATGGAAAGGCCGTGGATATTGAGGCTGGCGCCGGACTGCATGTCCAGGGTGGCGCCGGACTGCACCTCGATCTCGCCGCCCGAGCCGACAACCATCTTGTTGCCGCCGCCCTCCTTATAGATGGAGGTGGAATAGCCGTCGGCTGCAAAGGCCGGAGAGCACTGCACGAGCAGGACAGTGGCCAGCATGATAAGCGGCGCCAGGCGCCAGGAATGTTTGTTCATCAACGTTACTCCCGTGGTTGTCTGGCCGGAGGCCAGGTTATTCATTGATCTCTTGCCACACCGCATCGCGCTGGGTGGCGGTGATGTCCTCGCCGAGGATCTCGCTGATGGCCTGGACCTGCGGCTTGCCGTTGCCGGTAAAGTCGGTGGTGCCAGGGACAAGGCAGGTGATGGCCATGGCGATCAGGTCGGCGAGGGTCTGGCCAGTGGGGCCAGGGTCCGGGGCGGCCTTCACCGTCTCGGCCAGCCCATGTCCAAGGGCATAGTCGGCGGCATCGGGAGGGATGCACCCGGGCCGGTCAAGACCGGGGGCGACCTCATACTCTCCGGAGCCATAGGCCCGCACGGTGTGGCCGCAGTGGGCATACCTGAGTTCCTCGGCAAGTTTGATTCTGGGCATGGTGCGCGTCCTTTACTGATGCGGGACCGGTGCTACCCGGTCCCGGGTGTTAAGCCGCTTACGAGGTCGGGCCGTTATCAGGGTTGCCCTTGATCGCGTTGACGCCGACGATGACGCCGTTGGCGTTCGCCCCAACCTCGGCAGTGGTAACCTTGATGAACCGCTTGCCGCCGACGTATCCGTACCGGAAAACGTTGGAGGTGCTGGCGTCGGCGTCACAGTCGATGGTGTGGATGATTCCGGAGGCAGGAGTTACCCCGAGCATGTCGGCGGCGGCGACATTCGAGTAGGCCCCGGCAACACCGGTGCCGTCGTCGTCGGCATGATCGAGCTGGATGGTGATGGTGCCGGTGTCGACAGACTTGAGTCCAACGGAAATCTCAAGCTCGCATGAGTTGAACCCCTGCAGGTCGATAGCAGCAGCGGCAGGGACAGTGGCATCCAACACCAGGACCGGGGGGACTACCGGTACTACATCGATACGGCTATGCAAATCGCGCATGGTTTGTGCTCCTCAGATAGATGGTTCAGTCGTCAAAGACGAGCCGGCCACCACAGCCGGCCCGGTAAAACCTGCCGGTTACGCGGCAACCTTCAGCAGCTTGATTGCCTCGAAGTTGACCACGCCGCCGCCAACCCGCTTGGTCATGTAGAACATGACATAGGGCTTGTTGGTATAGGGGTCGCGCAGAACACGCAGGCCGATCCGGTCAACGATCATGTAGCCGCGCTTGAAGTTGCCGTAAGCAATGGCAAGGGCGTTGGCGGCGATGGCCGGCATGTTGTCGTCGGTTTCAACGGGTTTGCCAAGAAGGAGCTCGGGGGCGCCTTGCTCCAAGCCGGGCCGCCAAATGTAGGCGCCGTTGCCGTCCTTGAGCTTGCGGACGGTCTCCAGGGTAGAGTCAGCCATCAGGAAAGCAGAGTCGTTGCGGTAGCGAGACTTCAACGCATGCTGCAGGCTGATGATGGCGTTGGGCTCGGTAATGGCAGCGGCAGCGCCGGACACCACATAACCGATGTTGCCCCAGGAATAGGAGGCGTTTGCCACAAGCGGATAAGCGAGGATACCGCGGGGCCGCTTAACGCCGTTCCCGGAGATGAAGGCGGCGGCCTCTTCCTCATCGATTTCAATGGCGCCTTCATCCTCGATCCATTGAGCGAGGTTGATGCGCGAATCATCAAGGGTGGACTGTGAGGCGGCCATGTTGACATAAGCCTCCATGGCGTTGATGACGATTTCCTTCAAGGTCGGGGTGTTCGTCTCGGATCGGCTCTCGGTCTCCCCGACCCATCCGGAAGAGGCCCCGCCCTGGTTGACGAGCTTCTTGTAGGAAGAGCCTGAAATCTGCTGCACCCTCGCAAGCCTCCGCATTGCGGTAACTGCGGCAGCCACCCGGTCAATGGCCTGCTCATACTCCTCCACCACCAGATAGCCACTGTCAGGATCAGACTGGGTGGTGAGCGCCGCCTTTACTTCGAGATCGCGCAGGCCGTTGTCTGTTCCCTTGCGGAACCAGGTGTCAAACGCCATCTTATGCTCTGCCTTGGCGCGGTCCAGCTCAGTGGTGCCGCCGCCGCCGAAGTCGCCACGGGCGATCTTGGTTTCGAGGACTTCGAGCTGGTCCTTCAGTTTGGCAATGGCGGTTATGTCCTTGTTGATGCGGTCGACCTTCTCGGCCAGCAGCGGGTCGACATGGCCTTTCTTCTCCATGTCGGCAAGACGCTGATCGTTTTCGGCCTTGAACTGCTCGAACGCCTTGCCGAGGTCCAGAATGGTTTCCTTCAGTTCTGCGGTGGTGGACATGGGGTTACTCCTTACGATCTGAGTTGATTGGTAAGCTTGCGCACGGATGCCAGCACCTCGGCGGCGTCAACGTCCCGTTGATCGATGGCGGCCCAGCCTCCCGCAAGGACCGCCTTTGCCTCATGCTGCTTGAGCCCTGCCTGGCGCAGGGCGTGTTCTGCTTTGCGTTTGGTCGGATCGCCGCCGGCGGTGTCGAGCAGAGAAACCAGCGAGGCCGGGGCGTTGGCAAAAATCGAGGTATCAAACTTGGCCCGGGCCGAGGCGGCGGGGCCGACCGAATCGGCAAACCCTTCGGCCACAGCCTCGTCGCCGCCGATGAACCAGGTTTCCTCGTCCATCATCTTGGCGAGCTTGGCCAGGGCCAGGCCGGTGCGGTCAGCGTAGGTCTTGGCGAGCTGGCCAGACACCCGGGCCAGCATGTCGGAGGCCTTGGCCATCTCGCGGTGGTCGCCCCAGGCGATGGTCCAGGCGTTGTGGATCATAATATGGCCGTTGGCGGCGATGATCCGCTCCGCCCCTGCCTGGTGGATGATGGAAGCGATGGATGCGGCCAGGCCGTCCACCACCGTCACCACATGGCCGTCGTGCCGCCCAAAGGCGTTGGCAATGGCCAGGCCGTCGAACACATCGCCACCGGGCGAGTTGATCCGCACCGTGAGGTCGGCGCCCTGCAAACCCTGCAGCGCCCGCACCAGCTCCGACGCCTCGACAAACGGCCAGCCGATCACGTCGTAGATCAGAAGCTCAGCCGAGTCCTTTCCTGATGCCTTGATGTCGAACCACTCGCGGTCGTTAAGGCTCTTGCCCCAAAACTCCGCCACCTGGGCGGCGGTTCGGTCGGTGCGGCGGTTATTGGCGATCAGCATTACGTCCCCCTTCCGGTTCCATGTTGCTCTGGTAGATGGGCTCGTCGCCGCCATCGTACGGGTTCAGGTCTTCCCACTCGCGGCACTCGTTGCGAAGGAAGATCCCGAAGTTGATGCCGCGGGCGTACCCTTCCATGCGGCTCTTGAAGTCGCCGCGCAGCAGGCCGTTGACGTTGAACTTGAGGTAGTGCGTTTTTTTTTCGTCAGGCGTCAGCAGGTCGCGCTTTACCGCCTGCTCGATGTTGACCAACCAAGGGTTGAGGGTGTGCTTGACAAAGCCGATGTCCAGGTGCTCGACGTTGGAGAAGGTCGCTTTCTCAAGGTCGTTCATCAGGTGGGCGGGGATGCGGAAGATGCCGCCGATCTCGCTGCGGCTGAACTTGCGGTTTTCCAGGAACTGGGCATCGGCCATGGACATGGAAACACTTGTCCACTTCATCCCCTCCTCCAGGACCAGAGTCTTGCCGGCGTTCTCGGCGCTGGCATAGTTCTCATCGAACGAATCGCGCAGTCGCTTTGCCGCTGGATCGGAGAGCTTTTGCGGATGCTCCAGAACGCCGCTGGGACGGGCTGAGTTGGCGTAGGTTTTGCCGGCCATCCGGTCCATGGTGATGGCGGTGCCGATGCTCTCCCGCATGGCCTCGATGGGGTTCATTCCCATGTAGCCGTTGGACACCAGGCCGCGCAGGTGCATGATGTATTTTTGGGGGATGACAACTTCTGTGCCGTCCTTCTTGCGGACGGTGTAATAGAGGCGGTACTGCTCGTCCTGCTCGACCTTGAGCACCGAGTCGGGATGAAACGGGATCAGCTCCCGCACCTCGTCGCGCACCATCACCTTGTAGTTGTAGCCGTTGCCACGGCTGGCCAAGTGCAGCATGTTCATCGACCAAAACTCGTAGGCGGTCATCCACTCGTTTGGCTGGTCGTGCAGGAGGGCATAGAGCCGGTGGTCGGTGGCCTTGTTGCGGTTGCTGCCGTCGGCTACCATCAGTTGGCAGGGGAGTTGGCCAACGGACTGAGCGAGGATGAGGAGGCAAGTGTAGACGGCGGCCACACGCATGGCGCTATCGGTGTTTACTGAGGCGCCGGAAGCGGCGGCCACGCCGAAATGGGAGATCAGCAGGCGTTCAAGTTCGCGGGAGGAGGTGATGGACTGGGCGCGGGGCGCAAAGAGTCTGGCGGCGATGCTCATTGCTCACCCCCGGCAGCGCTCTTGGTACGGGAGAGGAGGGCCGAGCCAACGAGCAGCAGGGCACCTGTAACCGTAAGCGACAGCCAGGGGGCAAGCCACCAGAGGCCGACGCCGAGCATGGTAATCCCGGCGCCGGCCATCAGGTCGGGCAAAAGAGATGAAACAAGACGTGAAACGGTGGAACGGTTTGACACTGGCGCACCCCTGAGCCGTGTTTATACAACGGATAGTGGCTCATTGGTGCGCGGTACGCAATATGTGGTGGTAAAATTGGGGAGGTTGGGGGAATTGGGGAAATAAAAAGGTCAGACCACCAGTCTGGCCGCTTCCTGCCTGGCCTCCTCGTAACAAATCACCGAAGAGAGCGCCACTTGATAGCCCTTGCGCGGGCCGATCTTTCGCCAGCGCAGGTCGTTGTTGGCCATCAGCCGGCGCACAGAAGAATCAGAGAGACCAAGCCGACGACACACCCGCGAAACCTCGACCCACGTTTCCTGTTGTTCTGTCATAGCGCCACTACCCCCTCTTTCTCATATTTGCTCTGGAACGCCTGCTCTTTGACTATCGCCCGGCCTATCCCCATAATCATGGCGACGATGCCGTCTATCTTTTCTATGCTTTTTTCCTTGTCGGTTTTGATGTTTCCGGCCGGGTCAGTCCTGATCACTACATTTGCCGCCATCCACCCGAGCGCCTTGTTTCCTCCATGGGCAATGCTTCTTGTTAATACCAGCCGCTCCAGCTCCTTGGTTGGCGAGTTCATCGACTTCCAGCCCTGGCCGAACTCGATCATGTCGAACTGGTCCTCGTCGTCGCTGAGTTTTTGCCGGATCCAGTCGGCGTTGTGCCGGTCGTAGGCGATCTCTTGAATCTTAAACTTCTTTTTATCCTCAAGAATCTTGAGACGGATGTAACGGTAGTCAATTGCCGCGCCTGGGGTCGGGAACAACAGCCCCTGGCGCACCCATGTCTCGTAAGGAACCCGGTCCCTCTTGCTGCGCAAGCGGATATCGTCTTCAGGGCAAAAAAGCCTGACCAGCACGATTGCCGGATCGGCCTCTGTCGGATAATCCCCAAAGGGCGGGAACACCAACGCAAACGCTGACAGATCGGTGGTGGAGGACAAGTCGAGCCCCGCATAGCAGACACGGCCGAGCAAATCATCTTCGCTGAACTGGTATTTTCCGCAGGCCGCCCAAGCGTCAGGACTCAGCCACCGCTTTTCCGCCTGGGTCCACAAGTTCATGTGGTAGCGGAGCAGGGCATTTACCTGTGACGGCATCGCCTTGGCGGTTGACACCTGCCGCCGCAGGAACTCAGGCTTTACCGACACCCCGAGGTTAGGGTTTGCCTTAATCCACTCCTCCTCGTTCTCCCACTCATAGATGGCGGCGGCGTCAGACTGGCTTTCGTCCTTTGGATCAAGGGTGTAAATGATCCCAAAGACGGTGTCCTCGTCGGCCAGCCCCTCCATGATCTTGATCACCAGCTCCCGCAGCTCGTAGCACATCGACGTGCGCTCCGACCCGGCGGTGGAGATGGCGACGGTCAACGGCTGCCGCCTGGCGCCCTGGGCTGTGTCGAGTTTGGCCGACAGGTCGCGGTCCTTCCACTCATGGAACTCATCCTTTATCAGGCCGTGGATGTTAAGGCCATCGGTCGACTTGGAGTCCCGCCCCAGCGGCTCGAACTTGGATGCTGTGCCAACGATATGCAGGTTGCTGCTAAAATCCTTTATGCGGGCGGAAAGAGCATCTGAGGCCTGCACCATCCGCTTTGCCTCTTCCCAGCACTGTTTCGCCTGCTCACGCTTGGTTGCGGATGCATACACCTCGGCACCTGGCTCGCCGTCGGCCACCAAGAGATAGAGGGCAATCCCGGCGGCCATGGTGGTTTTGCCGTTCTTCCTGGCGATCTCGATATACCCATCACGGAACCGCCTGGTGCCGTCAGTGTTCTTCCAGCCGAACAACACCCAAACGATGAACTGCTGCCACGGTTCTAGGGCCAGTATCTGCCCGGCCCATTCCCCTTTACTGTGCCGCAGAAAATTATAGAAGCGGAGGGCGTGCTCTGCTGCCTTTTGGTCAAACCAAAGTCCACGCTCATGGCCGTTTTCGAGGTCGCGGAAATGCCGCTCCACTGCAAGCTTCACATACCGGCAGGCCGGAATCTCGCCGCGCCGCACGTCCCATGCGTACTGCATTGCCACCGGACGGGCGTGGCGTTTGGTTGTCATTTGCCTGCCTTTATCGAGCCTTGACAACCACGGCACTGCTTAAGGCCGGCGGCCACGTAGTCCTTGCAGTGGGCACCTGGCTTCTTGCTCGGGTGAAGCGGGCAAACGTGTTTACTTGCCATTGAGGAAATCCCCGAACTCATCTTTCTTCTCGGCCGGTGCCACATGGATCCGGCTGCGGCTGGAGGGGGTAAGGCCAAACTCGGTCATGAACTGACGGCAGTGGGATAACAATTTTAGCTGGAGGTCAATCGCAGGGTTGGCCATGATGCCTCCCCTTGGATCACGCACGAACATCCCGTGTTTGCGGATCATCTTTTCGGTATCGACAACTTTCCCGTAGCTGACGCAATACAGCTCAAAGGACGACACGTCGGCGGCGGTAAGCACCCGCGCTTCCATCAGGAGTTTAGCCTGCTGCTTCCATTCTTTTTTGGCCGCCGGAGACAGGTAAGTTGGGGGTTTGGGGATCTTGACAATGGCCTGCATCTCCGGCTCGTTGGTGTTGAGCGGCCGCTTACCAGGGTTGCCCCGGAGCTTCTTTTGCTGGGTTGGTGTCGGTTTTCTGCCGGCCATCATGCAGCCTTTTTAACGATGTCGATGTTGCATCCGAGGACAACAGCAGCCAGGCACATCAATTTTGTTGCCAACCACATGCGCAGCCTGAAGCGCCTGGTGACGGTAATGGAGACCGTCAATGTGTGTTTTTTGCTCAAATTACTGATCGGAAATGTAGCTACGTTCATCTCCCAAACCCTCCGTCTTCGGTTGCGGTTTTGATGTCGTGACACCTCTTGCACAGTGCCTGATGGTTGCGGTGGTCCCAGAACAGATCCTGATCTCCCTTGTGTGGAGTGATATGGTCAGTGACCTCGGCGGCCACCACCAGCCCCTGCCGCTCGCACTCGTTGCAGGTCGGGTTGAGCCGCAGGAAGTGGACAGAATACTTGCGCCACCGCGCCCCGTAGCCCCGGGATGCGGCAGAGCCGCGGCGCTGGTCGTCCGCCTGGCGGTGGCGCTTTTTGTGCTCGTCGCACCAGCCGCCACCCTCGATCACCTCTGGGCAGCCTGGCCATCGGCATGGGCGCTTGGGAGCTGACGGACTCATGCGACGCCTCCCATGTCCATGGGGCTCACCACCCCGGCGCCGCGGCGCATGACGTGGAGGTAGACCTGGGTTGTTGAAATGTCCTTGTGCCCCAGGAGATCCTGCACGGTGCGAATGTCCACCCCGCTTTCGAGCAGGTGGGTGGCAAACGAATGGCGGAACGAGTGGCAAGAGGCCGCCTTGTTGACCCCGGCGCGCCGCACCGCCCGCTTGACCTCGCGCTGCAGGGCGGAATCGTGCAGGTGGTGGCGGTAAAAGCAACCAGTCTCCCGGTCCACGCACAACCGCGAGGCCGGGAACACATACTGCCAGCCAGCCTCCTTGCCGGCCCGGCGATACTTGCGGGCCAGGGCCGGCTCCATGGTTGCGCCCTCGAAGCCGTGGGCCAGATCGTCGGCAAGCAGGGCAGAGGCTCGGGCCACCTGGGAGCGCAACCGGTCGACGGTGACTGATGGCATCGGCACCATTCGGTCTTTGGCGCCCTTGCCGAACTTGACCAGGATGGCGGAGCGGTCAAAGTCCAGATCCTTGACCCGCAACCGGCAGCACTCCATGAGCCGCAGGCCGGAGCCGTAGAGTAGGGCCCCCATGAGCGCGTAAGGCTCAGGCAGGAGCGAGATAACCCGCAGCGCCTCATCCCGAGAAAAGACCACCGGCAGGTTGCGCGGCCGCTTGGCCCGCACGAACCGGGAGAAATCGCCCACATCCACCTGGATCACATGCTTGTAAAGAAACACCACCGCGTTGAGCGCCTGGTTCTGGGTGGAGGCCGCCACCTGGCGCCGCTCGGCCAGCTCGGTGAGAAACGCGGTAATCACCTCGGCCGCCGGCTGGCCGGAAAGATCCTGGCGCGACCAGTAAAAAAGCATGTACTGCCACACCCATGATGCGTAGCAAACCTCGGTGCGAGGAGAAAAATGCTGCAGCCGACAAGCAGCCCGCAACGCCTTGATGCGCGGATGGTCGTCCCTGCGACCTTTACCGGCAACGCGAACAACTGATTTGTCGTGCAAGGCGTTGTTTTCCATGGCGTTCTCCTCCAGGTTAAGGCTTATCTGCTGCCGCGCTATACTGCAGATTTGCGGTAGATTGTTTGTTAGCCGTCGTAGCATCCACATGGTTGCCCCATGCAAACGCTGCCAAACATCCTTTGTTGAGCGTCATCGGCACAAACAAAATCCTTCCATGACCACGCCCGCCCCAGGCCCTTTATGCTCCTGAGTTCGGCGTTGCTCTCCAGAGCAATAGCCCGCTCAATCAGATCCGGATGGTTGTCCTGCAATGCTAAAATTTCGTGCGGTTTCGTGTTCGGGCAAAAAAAGCAGGCGCTCTTCCCTGGCCGTGGCAGGCCAGATCGGTCTATGGCCTCAATGCACCGCGCCCGGCCCCATTGCCACTCTATCAGCGGGAAAATCTTGTCGTACCCACTGGCATATTTTAACGCCCTCGATTTCCGTCCAGGCTCTCCAGCGTCAAACCCGAGTAGCACCGTCACGTTTTGCAGCCCAGAGGCCTTTAACCACTTGCGAAACGGCCTCAATTTGTACTTGTCGGAGCAGGAAGAAAATCCAAACGTGACAGACGGCAATCGACCATTCGTTAAGCACTCGCGCTCAAGACTGCCGTGCATCCCGTCATTTCGAACAATCACCACTGGTGGGTATCCGTGATCAACGAGCCATGCAGAAAACAGGGCCACAAAGGAATACGTCTCCGGTTTCTCTGCCCCTGTGTCGGCAAAAACAACGGCATCAAGGCGCCGCCCACGGCCAACCCACTCAATAATCATAGCGGTGCTGTTTGTTCCTCCTCCGTAAGAGGCAACAAAATTTCCCATGTGTTTCCCCCCCTTCGCAGCCCGTTGAAATTGCCAAAAACGGCTAACCCTGCAATCCACGCGGACGGCTAAAGCCGCCCGTGATTTTTAGCGTTGGTCATCAATAAGAATCATCGCTGGCATAATCTCGGCAGCTTGCACAAGCGCAAGGGCCATCATAGCCATCTGGGCATTGGTCCCATTTGTAGGTCTTCAGCGGTGCTCCAAGCGAGTCACACCATGCCAGTTTAGTAGCAACACGCCCTATAGCATTGGCGATCCGTTGCAGGGCTTTCTCTATCCACCACAAAATATGGGCAATCGTTCGCATTTAGTTCACCAAAAAGGCCAACAAAATAATTCACTGGAAGCCGAGATCGTCCGGTGGCCTGCGGTCGTCTCGGGCGGCGGCTCCAGTGATTAAAGCCGTTCAAACACCAACATCCTGCGGCACCAGCCGCAACCCTTCCTCCCACCTGGCCACCACCTCGCGGTGGAACAGGTAATCCCTGCCGGGGCGGATGGAGTGCAGCGGCCTGGGCTGGTGCCTCCGCCAGCGGTGGATGGTCTTGACGCTCACTCCGAACCGTTCGGCCAACTCTGCCGCCTTTAGGTACACCCGCTCGCCCCGCTCGCTCATATCGCCACCCCGGCCCGCTCGACCACGCCGTCGTGCTCGGCGAGGCGGAACGAGAGATACTTGTCGGTTGAAGTGATTTCGGCATGGCCAAGCAGCTTCGACACCGCCCGGAAGGCGTCCACCGGCTCGCCCATCGCCACCCTTTCGAGCAACTCGTCGTAGACGTTGGCGGCAAAGGTCTTGCGCAGGCAATGGGTTCCGAGCTGGCCGTCAAGCCCGGCCGCCACAAAAGCCCGCACCAGCAACCGCCACGCCTGGACCCTGCCGATGACGCGGCCGGTGCGGAACGACGGCCACAAGGTATCGGTGGCGTGGATGTAGCCACGAACAGCAAGCACCGAGAGCCATTGCAGCAGCGCCGCCCGGGCCGCCGAATTGATCAGCACGGTGCGGGACGAGTGCCGCCCCTTCATACAGCGGCGGGCCACTGTCACCCGCCGGGTGATCTCTCCGGCACTGGTGACCACGTCGCCAACGGTCAACGCCAACAACTCGGAGATCCGGAACCCGGTATTGATCCCGACCAGCAGCAACGCCTTGGTCCTGGAGGCGGCCGGGCCGCGAATGGCTTCGACAGCCGCTGCAACCTCATCCCTGGTAAGTGGCCGGCAACCCCTCATGGCAACCGCTCCCCGCGCCTTCTCCGTGCCGGCGCCGCAAATACCCACAAAATCATGCCGAGCAAATACACCATATCCGCATATCCGGCAGGGCACTGCCGCATGCCGCTGCGCAACACGCAACGCCGTGGGCAATGAACTCCAGCAATCGAGGCGTTTGGGCAGATTTGTTTAGTAGGCATTGTCTACCTGCTGATCAATAAAGAAGTTATATGGAAGCGAATTTTCTCCAAAATGGTTGCCAATATCGTGCGCTTTCTCTCTTGTTGACGTTGAAAACGACAACTGAAACGTCTTCATCAAGAGACTTTTCCAAGTCTTTTTTTATAAAACCACCGGCCTCTGCAAAAGAAAGAGAGTCTGTGTTTTCAGCAGTAACGCTCATTTGCCCAAAGGCAACACGTCCAGACTCCTGGGTTTTGAAATGGTATGCAATATCAAAACTACTTTTCTTCACTGTTAAAAAGTTCTGCATACCAACCGCCAGCCAGAAACAAGCAAACCAAATCCAAAACACATCAATTTTCATGGCGCAATCTCCATATAATGTTTGTTACACCTTCCCCAAAACCATTTGCCACTTGCTCAACTGCTGCACATCCAGCGGATGCGCTATTCCCCATTGCGGGGTCAGCAGAAAGCCTTGTGTTTTGTTGAAGCAATACACCGGCAGAATATCCGGCCGATACGAGGCTGACAAAACCTGCGGCATAAAGTTGTCGAGCACCAGGGGTTGATCCCCTTTGGACCAGTACACCAGGACCATGTGTGCCTGGCCTGTTGCCGGCAGCCGGCAATAGGTAAGAAAGAGATGGCTGGCATCCGCGCCCATATCCAGAAGCGCAAAGTATTTAGCGATGGCAAAGTCCTCGCAGTCGCCGCCGCCGGACTCCATAAACTCAGCCGGGGTTGCCCAGTAATCGCGACCGTGATGCCGGTCGTCAGGCACGTAATAGAAGCGGTTGAAAAAATCATTCACCGCCGTAAGCCTGGCCATTTCATTTATCCCGATTCCGGAGGCAACCAGCTCGCGCCATGCCGTATTTTCCATCCGTGCGGTCATCACTTACCCCCTCATGTCCCGAAAACTGCTCAAGTGCTCCATCCACGCCAGTTCGATGGTGCCGGTGGGGCCGGTGCGCTGTTTGCCGATGATGATCTCGGCGATACCGATGCGCGGGTTATCTTTGGCGCGGTTATAAACCTCGTCGCGGTAGATGAAGAGGATGACATCGGCGTCTTGCTCGATGGCGCCGGACTCGCGCAGGTCGGAGAGTTTGGGCCGCTTGTCCGGCCGGCGCTCAAGCTCCCGGTTGAGCTGGGCGAGCACCACCACCGGCAGCCGCAGTTCCTTTGCCAGCGCCTTGAGCGCCCGGGTTATGGCGCTGATTTCCGCCTCGCGCCGCTCGCCCCGGCCGTCCATCAACTGCAGGTAGTCGACCACGATGAGCCCCAGGCCGTGTTTGGCCTTGATGCGCCTTGCCCTGGCGCGGATGGCCATGGCGGTGAGGCCTGCCTGGTCGTCGATAAAGAGCGGGGCCTGTGCCAGTTTTCCGGCGGCAGGCAGCACCCGGGGCCAGTGTTGATCCAGCAGTTGGCCGTTGCGGTAGGCAAAGGTGTTGAGTTCGCCCAGGTCGCAGATCATCCGGTCCACCAGCTGCTCCTTGCTCATCTCCATGGAGAAGACCGCCGTAGGGGTGTTGACGGTGACGGCGGCGTGGCGGGCGATGTTCATGGCCAGTGAGGTTTTGCCCATGCTGGGGCGGGCGGCGATGATGATCAGGTCGGCTGGCTGGAGGCCTGACGTCATCTGGTCCAGCTCGCGGAAGCCGGTGGAGAGTCCCAGCAGTGCCCCGGCATGGCGGGAGCGCTGTTCCAGGGCATCGACCGAGCGCTTTGCCAGCACGGAGGCAGGGGCCATGGTGTCGGGGGTGGCGGAACTGCCGATGGCGAGCAGGGTGGTTTCGATTTCGTCGATGATGTCGGCAGGGTCCGAGGCGGCATAGCAGCGCTCGTGGGCCTCGGTGAGGGAGACGATTGCCGCCCGCAACCGCGCCTTGTCGCGCACCAGCTCGGCGTGGTGGGGGAGTGCCGCCATGGACGGGATCTGGTCGGTGAGTTCCGCCAGGTAAGCCGGGCCGCCGGCAACATCGAGCTTGTCTGATATCGACAGCCGATCGGTGACAGTGACCAGGTCAACCTGCTTGTCGGAGCGGTAGAGGTCCAGGGCGGCGGCATAAATTGCCGCATGCTCATGTGAATAGAAATCCTCCGGCCGCAGCCGGTCGGCAACCTCATCCATGGCCGCAGGAGAAAGCAGCATCGCGGCCAGCACGGCGCGTTCGGCATCGATGTTCTGGGGAGGGATGCGGTGCTGGCTCATACCCCTCCACCCGACAGATATTTTTTCCGGGTCTCCTCGGCGGCAGATGCCCCGGCGGTTGGTGGTGGCTGCTGGTCCTGCTGCCGGTGGTATTGCCGCTCAAGGATTTTGACGAAGTTTGACGGCCGCAGGAGCCATTCTAGATTGGCCTGAAAACTGCCGGCGCGGCCCATGAGAAAATCTGACTTTTTGACGAACTCGAAAAACTTGCGCCAGGCATCGATGGATTGGCGTTTCTGGTCCTCGCGCCAGCGGGCACGGAGAAGCTTTTGCCTGGCCGGGGTCCACTTGACCACCTTGGGCAGCTCCGGCAGCACCTCGTGGTAGAGCCTCACAATCTCCTGGTGAGGGCAGGTGTCATTCGGCGCAGCCGATGACGAGTCAGCGTTAGCTGACAGATTTAAGCCTGTAGTTGGAACTATGCTAACATTCTGCTCACATTCGTCGGGGCGCAAGCTCACAACCTTGTTGTTTTCCCCTTGTGTGGGGCGGCTTTGCTGCTCACATTTGTTGCCGGTTTTGCTCACAACTCTGCTAACATTGTTTTTTGACGCAACTATAGTGCGCACGTTGCCGGCCGCTTTTATTTTGATTACCCCGGCAGCGTCCAACCTCCTGAAAAACCGTGTAATTTCCTGATCGTGCCAGCACCATTCCTTTGCCCAGTAGCGCGGGTTGAACGGCACCGACTTGGTGGGGGAGTTATCGAGCCGCATACACAGGTCGGCAAACGCACCGCGGTAGGTTTCCGGGCGGGCGGCGCGGCGGTTGCGCTCCAGTTCGTCGGCGAGCTGCCAGCCGGCTCGGTAGAGTTTGGCAAATGACATCAGCTCGCGCCCTGGAGGATGAGGTTCTGGCAGTAGAGCATGACCTTGTCGGTTGCCGCCTGGTAGCCCTTTTCTTTGCCCTCGATGCGGCCGGTGGCCAGCCCCTCGCTGTGGGATGATTCTTTCAGCAGGGTGATATCGGTGGCCAGATCGTTGATGGTGGTCTGGTCAAGCCCGGAGGCGTTGAGGCGCCGCACCAGGCGGGCGTGGATGTTGTTTGCCGGGATATGTGGGAGGTGGTCTTTGCTGGGCATGGGGTGCGCCTCTCTGTTGTGATTATCAGTTGTCTGCAAGCCAGTCCTTGCCGAGTTCGGCGGCGGCCCTGATCAGGTTGTTGCGGCACGAAACAGAGGTGTTGGCAACGGTGGCGCACCAGAACAGGATGATGCAGGCGGGCGGGCTCGGGTCGCGGTGTTTCTTGCTGGTGATCGGGGTTTGCCAGGCCTTGATTTCGTCTTCACTCAACCGGAAGATCTCGGCAAACTCGGCATTGCTTTTGCCCAGCGCTATCCGGATGCGACGGATTTCCTTGTGGGTGTAGGCGATGAATGGGGTGCGGAGGACGGCGGCAGAGATGACGGCGGCAAAATCCTCCACCGAGTCGCCGAGGGCCTGGCGCAGTGCTTTTATCTCCCGCGGTTCTGGCCATGAAACAGGGGGCATTGTACCCATTATGAACGCTCCATGGGTCTGACGTTATCGAGCCGGGCGCGATGGTCGCGGGCGAGCATCAGTTGCAGGCCTTGGTGGCGCGGGTGGTTTGCGTGGTTGCACTTGCGGTTGCAGACGTGGCAGAGGGCGCCAAGATGGGTTGATTGGTACGGTGTCTTGATGCACTTGTCGGGCTTACTTTCCGGCATGGGGTGCCTCCTCTATCTGGTTGCGATCAGTATGGCGCGCTGATCGGTAATCGAGATATGATGCGGCAGATGCCGCAGGTGAGCAGCAGGGCGCACAGGGCCAGCGCTATGCAGGCGACCCAGGCACTGCTTGACTGCTGCGAGGTTGGCGTCGAGGCGTTGCTGTTGCGCATTCATCTTTCCCTCCTCCAAGCCTGGCCCCGCGGTTGCGGGGGCTGGCCGCCATCATGACGGCGTTGTCGCGCTTGAACCGCTCCCACTCCTCCGGCTCAACAAAGGAGTTGCGGCCAATCTTTTTGGTGCGGATCCATCCTTGCGACTTCCACCAGCGCACCGTTTGCGGCTGCACATGGCCGCCCATGATGGCGCAGATATCCTCCGGGAATTTGTAGAGCCTGGGCAGCGGTGCCGTTGCCCTTGCCTGCTCTACCGCCTGCGTGACGATGGCGGCGAGTTCTTCCGCGGTGGTGATGATCTGGTTGCTCATGGCCTGCTCCATTGCCAGCAGCCGAGGGCTGCGGTGGCCAGGTAAACGGCGAAAAGGGTGGACTCCTGGGGGCGGCGCAACCTGGCGTTAACAACTATCCACCCGATGTTGGCCGCGATCCATAATGGCCAGCACCACCATATCTGCATGGCGTTGAGTATGGCCCCGGTGATGCCCATGGCGGTGAGTATCCAGCGGGCGGTGGTCATGCCTGGCATGCTGCAACCCTCCCGATTGGCATGTTGCGGATGGCTGCCTCGGTTTCTTCGAGCTCACGTTTTTGCGCCTCAACCTTGGCCAGGGCGGCGGTGCGGTCTGTCTCTGACCATTGGCAGTCGGCTATCCGCTGTTGGATCTCGCTGTGGGTGATGGTGGCGGCGGTGATGTCGTCCATGAGTTCGTCAACCGGCGAAAGGTGGCCGGGCTTGACGGAGCCGCGGCGCTGCAGCTCCCAACCGAGAGGCTCAAGGACAAACTTGAGGCCCGGGTCTTCGGTGAGGACAAAGAGGCCGGCCACCACCGAAGTGGGGCAACAGGTTTCTCCGGCCAGGTATTTCATAAAGGTGGTGTAGGGGATCTTGATGCCGAGTTCGTCGTCAAGGCGGGCAAGGGCGATTTTGGGGGTTAACCCTGCGACGACGCTGGCCCCGTAGAACAGGTTGGAGAGGGCCGCGATGGTCTGGATGTAGTGCTTGTTTCCGCTCATGATACTTTGCCTCGTCCGAATCCCTTGGTTGATAGGTCAGGCCTGTGACATGGTAGAGGAAACACCGTGGCGGTGCGAGGTTACGGCGCACCCCAACTTGCAGTTACCGGACCCGCCCCGGTGTTTTTCCTCGGAGGCCAAGATGGATCGGAAATGGGTTTCTATAGCGGTGATGGTGGTGGGTGTGCTGGCCAGCTTGGCCATTTTGATGGCGGTGCGAAGGGCCGTTGCCTGCCTGTCGAATGTGGTCATGACGGTGCTCCCTTTTTGAGTTTGAAGGTGGCCGGCGGTTCTTTACCCCTCGCAAGCCGGCAGCCGAGGGTAGGAGGAGGTGCAAAACCCCGGACGGAAACGGGGGGCTTGCCAAATTCCCCGCCCCCCTGGTATCATCGGAGGTGCCACCCATCGACGGGACAATTGCGTCCGGGGGGCGGGGTTTCTTTTGTGGCGGCTGGCAGTGGTAACAACCTCTTGCCTTGGTGGTCCTGCCAGCCGCCAGTTTTTTGTCTATGTCGCTTGCTGCTGTCGGCGGGGGAACTATGTTAAACAGAAAAAATCTACTGTTCTTTGTGTTGCTGATTTTTGTTTCTTCTTGCAGATCTGATTCTGAACCATCAAGGGCCGACCAGTCCGGGTATAACAACAATGTGAGGCTTGCAAACACCAGTTACGGACTCACAAAAGCAGATTTAGCTTGGCATGCTACAAACACATACGGCTTGAACTGCTTTGAGGTTATATCTGTCGGCTCCATGACTCCTGATGGTTATTATTTTATTGACTGTTCAAGCGGCAACAGGTTGCGCGTGTACCCGCGACCAGATAAGCATCCCAAAATTACAAACGTTAATGGCGGGTACAATTAAGCCGCCTTTGCCGGCCAGATTTCAGAAACCGGCATCTTGATGGCCTTGGCGATGGCTTCGCGGATGCGCTTGGTTTTGCGACGACCGGCGATCACATCGTTAACGCTGGACGGCTTGACGCCAATCGATTCGGCAATTGCCGTTTGGGTTACCCCAGCGAGTACGATCCAAGATCTAATTTTGCGTTCGTTTGAACTCTCCATGGCTCTACATTACGCCTTGCCGTAAAACTACGCAAGGGAAAAATTCAAGTTGCCGTATTTTTTCGCGCCAGAGGATACAAGTGAGCGGAACTTTTGAGGAAATTTTTGAAAGAATTAAAGCTGTGACTGGTGTGAAAAACCAAACACAGCTCGCGAAGTTGCTTGGTTTGCGGACGGCAACCGTCTCTGAGGCAAAAAACAGGGATAATGTGCCAGCGGAATGGATTTTGCGGGTTAGCGTAAGCCACAACATCAACCCAGCATGGCTTCTCACCGGCCAGGGGCCGCAGAAGATCGGCACCGCATACGACCAGCAGCCGCCGGCTGCCGCCGTCACCGGCCAGCACGATCCGGCATATGGAAAGGAAACACAGGCGGTAGATACCAAGGATCTGGCCGAACGGATGAAGAGTGTGGTGGAGCATGGCGGGCAGTTTTCAGCGGCAGTGGTGAACACCATCAATGTGGCTTATAAGGGAATGCACGACGATAACACCCTGCAGCGCGGGGTGTCTGACTTGCGTGGTGTGCTGCCGGCAAAAGCAATGAGCAAGTACCACCATCGGCTGATTGAGTACATCCGGCAATTGAATGACGATGATATTACCAATGTTTACATGCAGATAGCATCCAGTTCAGACTTTGCGGCCTGGTACGCCAAGCACTTCCAGGGAGGAAAACAGCAGCGGCCGGAGGCGAGGGAAACAAAAGAAGAGGCGACAAAGTGATTGAAAAGGAGAAATTGCGGGGATCACTGCTGGAGTTTATCGAAACCTGCTCAATGGACGAGATGATCTGGGTGATGCTTGCCTTTGCCAAGCGGTTTCCTCGGTTTGCCAGGTTCATGGAAGGAAGGTCCGGGAAGGCGAGCACCGCATCTTTGACCATTCACAGAGGTGAAAGTGGGCCAGGCCATGGTCGGCGGGAAACAATCGACAACGTTATGCAGCGGTTTCTGCAGGAGCTCGATGCCAGGGACATGGAAGCAGGCGGTGGAGATGGAAACGGCGAGCCTGAGTCGCGGGCCGTCAACCAGTAAGTGATTTACACCCCTTAAAATACGTGTTGTCACCCATTGCGCCGCCAGTTGTTTGTTTGTTAGGTTGCGCGTATGGTCGATTATTATTCCTATATGGCGAGGCGGCGGAAACGTATGGCCATCCGAGGCGACGGAGACCACCTGGCGGCTTATCGGGCTATGATCGAGCAGGCCGACAGGGAGGTGTGTATCTTTACCGGCCGCGCCGACCGCGAATACCAAGACGATTTTCTTGACGCTGCCTGTCTGTTTTTGGCAGCAAGTGGACACCACTTGCAACTGGCTTGCCAGTGTGGGCACGAAATCATCACTTGCAAGATAATAGAAGAGTTAGCAGAGGCCGCCAAGATTGGCGGGTCTCGGCTTACCGTGCGGGACGCCAACCATTACAGCGGGATGCCATATTTCATGGTGGCTGACGGATCTGGATATCGGCTGGAGTTGCCCGGGCAGGACACGACTTTTGTTGACTACGGAGATATTGACCGGGCGGTGGCGTTTAGGCATGTCTATGACCGCATCGCCGCCCGCTCTCCAATAGCGGTGGAGGTGGGGTGAATGGACAGCATACTTGACGACCATGGCCAGCCGATCAACCGGCTATACAACCGCAAGCGGCTTAACGACCGGGCCATTGATGAGATGATCGGGATGGCTCGCGGCATCGTTGCCGATGCTACGGTCAACCATCAGGAGGCGCGGGTTCTTTTGGCATGGATGGTCGCAAACGTCTCATTCTGCGAAGACTGGACCGTCAACAGTATTTACCGGCGCATTCATGAAATGCTGATAGATGGCGTGTTAGATGCTGACGAGCGCCAGGAGTTGCTTGGTATTCTCAGCGCTTTTTCGGGTGCATCCACCCTGCTGGCCAGGGAGAATATGGCGGCATGGTTTCCGCTCTGCCAGCCGCCTCCGGTGGTAGAGATACCGACCATGGGGTTTTGTCTCACCGGAAGTTTTGCCTATGGGCCGCGCAGAGAATGCGAGGCGGTTATCGAGGAGCGGGGTGGACGGGTTGAGGGGTATATAACCAAGGCGGTTGACTACCTGGTGATCGGCACCTTTTCAAGTACCGACTGGGCGCACACCGCTTATGGGCGGAAGATAGAAAAGGCGGTGGAATACCGGGAGAAGTTTGGCAGACCGGCGATCATCTCGGAAGACCTTTGGGCGGATATTTCCTTCAGGATGTGACGGGCGATATGGAACATTACTTCGGCGGCGGGTGGTTTGGGGCTGTTGCAGCCCTGGCGGTGGGGGCCATATTTTTGTTCATGGTGATCCTTGCTATCTTCATGCCGTACTTCGTGTGGAAAATCCAGGAGGACGTGCGCCACGTTGAGCAGATGGTGGACAGGCTCTACCCGCGAATTATATCTTGCATCGCCGCGGTGGAACTCATCGCCTCAAGTATCCCTGACCAATCTCCGAGCCACCACCAAGAGTCATCGGCGCCACCGGCTCCCAACCCGGAACAAACCAAGTCGCCGTCACCTGCCGACGAGCCTGTAGACACCGCAACCCTTGCCGGCAGCGGCCCGGAAGTATAGCGCCAACTTTTTGACACACCGATCATGGCCGCGTAACACGCCCATGCCTCCCGAGTCAAAAACCATGCCAAAGATACCGTATTTGCCTAACAAAACGACAAGCAACCACCTGATATCAAAACATTTCATTTCGCGGCCGCGAGAATTTCACTGCCCAAACGGTCTCGCTGTGAAAAGGGGTAGAGATTTGCACCCCCCTCCCCATTTCGGTGAGTAGCGACGGCATGGCGCGGAGATGGGCAGAAATTGCGCCCATGTCAACCCGTTGACGGACGGCTTGGGGCAGATCCACCTAATTGGTTGGGATAATTGATGTTTCCTTGTTTTGTTTCGTTCTTGGGGGTGGCGTGATGCGCAGTAACTTCTGGTTGTTACCGGAAACACGTATATTATTGCTCGTTTTTCGCTCTTTTCGTGTTGTTTTGACTGGAAACGTGAAATGGCCTCAATAACTAAGATAGACGGGCAGTACCGGGTCAGGTACTACGTCCACCTTCCATCCGGCGCAGCTGTCGAACGGTCGCGGCGGTGCGATCGGGCTGGCGAAGCGAAGGCGCTGCGGGCACTTGCCGACGTGGTAGAGTCGCGCACCAGACGCCAACAATACACCAGCGACGAGGTGGCCGAGTGGCAACGTGAGGGGTTGGTCAGCCTGGTAGACATTCAACGATTGCTGGCGATGAGTGATGGCAGAAAGACGGTGGCCCAGGCCGCCGATGATTACCGCGAAACCTGGGGGCGGATCAGCACTGGGGAGAGGGAGGCCAGGGAGGGGAGGGTGGCCAGGGTTGTTGATCTACTTGGCGCCTCCACCCCAATAGGGGAAGTCCGGCACATGCACGGCGAGCGCGTGAAAGCCTCTCTTCGGGCTGCAACGGTCAGGCGCGGAGAGCATCTAAAGGCCGCCACGGTCAACAAACACCTGCAGGACTTGCGGAGGATGTTCAGGCTGCAGGTGGCGACCGGGGCGTTGGCTGGCGATCCATTCTCGATGTTGAAGGGCGAGCGGGTGCCGAAGGATGAGAAAATCCGCCATGTGGTCTTGACACATGACCAGATTGCCACGGTGCTGGAGGTAGCCGCAGCCTCGGACGCAACTCCGCAACCAGCCCTCGGGGGCCACATGACCCTTTACCTGCTGATGTTCCTTGGTTGTGGATTGCGCCGCAAAGAGGCGCTGGATGCCAGAATAGAAAATATCGACTGGGACAAGCGGATGCTGAGGGTGGTCGAAACAAAGACCGGGGTAGCGCGGTGGGTTGGTCTTGGGGGGAGGCTTTTCAACCTATTGGCCCCTCGCAAGGGAGAACAAGGGCCGATCCTGCCGCAATACGCCCCGACATCAGTGTCCAGGGCCATCGCCAGGCACTTCCGCCGGTGCGGGATTGTCGGAATGAGGCTACATGACAGCCGGCACACCTATACCACCAGGCTGCTGGATCTCGGGGTTGAGAAGCGGCAGGCCCGCCATCGAACCGGCCACGAGGACGAGCGGATGCTCAACCATTATGACCACACCGAAGCATCCGGAGAGGTGTTTGAGGATCGTTTCCCGTTCATGTCAGATGGTAAATGAGTGGTAACGATGCCTATAAGTGGCTGATATTATTGTAATGCAATAGGCCTCTCACGCCGGTAACAGGGGTTCGAGTCCCCTTGGGGTCACCACGAAA
>JAOUHH010000319.1 GCA_029865195.1 Desulfobulbaceae bacterium | reverse complement strand
ATCCGCGTCGCGGCCGCGATGTCGTCACTTCGGCAGCGGCTCCAGAGGGCGATCCGGCTATTCTTTTTGCTACCGCGGCAATATTGGCAGAGGTCGGCAATTTGCCGATATTCGGCGGCAAGGCCGATCTCGATCTCCTCCACGCCCATTTGAACCAGCATCCGGAAGATGGAGATTTTTTCCACTAGGCTGAATCGGACGCCGACCGCCTGTTCCCCTTCCCGCAAGGTGCTGTCGATCAAGCCCTGCATTGGTGTTCTCCCTAGAATTCCTCGATGTTGCGCCGCATCTGCCGCAGTACTTCCCGTCGTTTGTCGGGCAGGTCCAGATGGTAGATGCTGGGCGGGAAGAGCAGCTCGGCCACCCCGCTGTCAAAGATCCGTTTCGCCTCGTACTCGTCGTGGGCGACATCCCGTCGGTAGCGGTAGTCGAGATAGCTTTTGTTGGTGTGGAGGATGAACTCGACCCGCATCCCGCCCATCCGGGCGAAGAACTTGCACATCGGCGTCTGCGTGGAGCTGCCGATATTGCCGCTGCGGTGGCCGATGCCGTCCAGGTTGTCGTTGACCTCCTCCAGGGTGAGCAGGGTGCCGGCGCGGGCAGCGCTTTTGCTCAGGTGCTGGTGGAAGAGCTTGACCTCCTGCATGGAGTCCACCACCCCCATCAGCCCTAGTTCGTCGTCCACGGCCACGGCCGGATTTTCCTCCCCCTTGCGGAGCAGCTTGAGTACCTTGGCGGCGGCGGTTTTCTTGCGGATGGTGACGTAGATCGGGATTTCATGGCCATTGGGTCGAAAGCGACGCCGTTTGACCAGGGTCAGCTTGCGGCCCGGCTCCCATTGGAATTGTCGTGCCTCCTTGCGGTCGATGACCCGTACCGATTGGCAGGAGAAATCCTCGGGGGCGTGTTCTGAAAGCAGGAAGGCGGTTTCCAGCTCGCCGATCTTGATATCCGGGCTCCAGACATGCTCGTTCATGAAGGCGAGGAAGCGAGAAAACTTGCTCTCCATGTCGGTTTCCCGTTCGCGTTGGTCGATGGCGGCGGCGAGTTGCATCAGGACGAGCTTACGTTGCGCCTCGAAGCGCGCCTTGCGGTGATAGCGGTTGTCGAAGATGATCAGCAGCAGTTCCAGAGGGCAACGGCTGGCGTCGATCTCGTTGGTCATCTCGATGTGGGAGGCATAGTTGGCCAGCACCTTGCCCTGCAGGGAGCGGATGACATCATCGGCGGTGCTTGAAAAGCGGTTGATGCGGGCGACGGTTTCCCGCTCGTTGCCGGTGATGCCGAACATGTTGGCGAGCAGCCGGTAGGCGCGCCGGGTCGTCTGTTCCCGTCGGTCGCGATCGACGAGGAGTGGTGGCAACTCGGCCAGGGAGCGGATGTCGAGCAGTTCGAGGATCTGGTTGCGGACGACCCGGAAGGTGGTCGCGCCGTTGGCCTCGCCGAGGGCGCGGCACCATTCCCTGCCGGCCGCGGAAAAAGGCATGGTTGGGGGTGGATTCTCCCCGGTGGCGAAGGGGCCGCTCTGGCGGAGCAGGTGGTATGGGGTGTCCGTGCGGTTGAGATGCATTATCGCCCTCCGGGGGGGCAGAGTCCGGCGTTGCGGGACTCAGGTGTATTTGAGAAAATTCGTGAACAGCCGTGCAAAATCATCCCGCAGGGCTTCCCGGTAGCGTTGGACGTGGGTCAAAATCGCGGTGGGATCGATTTCGCCGTTGTTCAGGCCGGCGAGCCATCGTTCATCTTTGGCGAGCCAGGCGGCGACATCGGCGGGGTCTGCCGCATAGCTGTCGGATTGCAGGCCGACCAAATGCGGCCGGTCCCGGACCGAGATGGCCTCCACCGGGCAGTCGGCCGAGGTCGCCAGGATCTGCAGCGGTGCGGGAAGGGGTTCATGCACCATCTGGGTGTGCCATTTGAAGAGCGGCATGGTTTTTTCAAACCCGGCAAAAATGCCGTGCTCGCGCCCCATGTGGGTCAGAAAGCCGCGGATGACGCCGAGGCTTGCGCGCAGGTTGTCGCCGATTTTGGCGCCCATCGCTTCGGCAAGCAGCTGGTGGCCGAGGCAGAAGCCAAGGTAGGGGCGATCCTCGGCGATGGAGGCGGCGATGCGCTCTTTTTCCGTACGCAGGAAGGGGTATCGTCGCTCCTGGTTGATGTTGGCGCCGCCGCCGAGAACGATCAGTCCGGCATAGGGGGTGAGGGCTGGAATCGGCTGATGCCAGACCTCGATGATCGTGAGTTGTGTCTTGTGTCTGCGGGCGGAGTCGAGCAAAAGGGCGCCGGTTCCGTCCAGGGGGCCGTGCTGGAAGACGATGAGCCGTTTGGTCATGGTTTCGGCCTCCCTGTCAGGTCGGGTTGACCGGCGGCTTAGGGTGTTGCGTCCATCCGCCGCCGGTCACGATCCTGCACGATGTTTAGAAGGCAAAGCTTGCTGAGACGCCGCCGTAGAGGATGTTGTTGTCCCCTGAAGGGTTGTTGGCATCGAGATAGTCTTCTGCCTCGTTGCTTAACCCGAACGAGTAGCGAACCGTCGGGGTGATGGTCAGGTACTTGGCGACCGGAATGGAGGCTGAGGCCGAAAGGACGCCGTCATGGAATTCGCTGTAGGCGTTGCCTGAACTGTCTGCCATGGTGGCGGCATCGTCGACATCGAGATAGCCGATACTGGCGCCCAGGTCCAGATTGATGGTGTCGGTGATCGGCAGG
>JAOUHH010000100.1 GCA_029865195.1 Desulfobulbaceae bacterium | reverse complement strand
CCAACGGTAGTCATCCTCGGTATATCCATGCCGGGCTTGGGCGGCCTTGACCTTGCCCCACGTATTCGGGAAACCGGCCTGCCGACGGAAATCCTCATGCTCAGCATGCACGACAACTCTAACTACGTCTACCGGGCCTTCAAGGCAGGTTGCAGGGGTTACGTTCTGAAATCCGATTCATCGGAGGAACTGCAACGGGCGATCATCGCGGTGGCAAAAAAAGAAACATACCTGAGCCCCGGCATCGCTTCCGACTTCATCGATCACCTACTCGCCAGGGCCGAAATGGGCGACAGCCCCGCGTCGCTCCTCACCCCGCGCGAGCAGGAGATATGTCGTCTTGTTGCCCAAGGCCGCACCACCGACCAACTGGCCGCCGATCTTTGCATCAGTCCCAAAACGGTGCGGGTACATGTCGCCAATGTGATGAAAAAACTATCCTGTCAGTCTCGCACCGAGTTGGCCCTGCGATTACAAGAAATGGATAATGTGTAAAAAACACAATATAATGCGTGGGTAGCAATCGGCCACACCAGAGGCAACACACACCTAAGCACTGCCTAGACAATAAATAAACTGATTGCTTATAGGCAATTGCAACCAATCGAGTATACTAGAATTGTAGAGGTACGCTTGCAATCTACAAAAAGAACTGCGGCTACGGACGAAGGAGGAAGTCATGAAAGCGCCTAGGGGTACACGGTCGATCCTGATAACAGCTCTGGCTTTAGGAATTGCCTGTGCGTTACCAACTGTAGTTATGGCACGGGTTGGTGGTCAGTGCTCCAACTGTCACACCATGCATAACAGCCAAAACAACGCCGACATGAAAACCTTGTCATTATTATCGTGGGCTACGCCGTCCGGTTCCCTGACCTTGGGCGGTTGCGTGGGTTGCCATACCGGCACCAACGCCGGCGGGGACAGTGGGAGCGGTGTTATACCTTATGTCCTCGACACGGTCGACCCGAGCGCCAAATCCTTGGCTGGCGGCAACTTCTTTTGGGTTAATCAAGCCGACGACGCAGCAAAACACAAACTTGGCCACAACGTCGCCGGGATATCCGACCCGGATGTCAACATGCTAGACCTTGAGCCTCCGGGCTTCGACGATGTCGCTCCACCCGCCAACTGGAACACTCAACTCCAATGCGCCGGTAGTTGGGGTTGTCATGGCGATCGCACCAAGGGTGAACCGTTTGACGCCATCTCAGGGGCTCACCATGGTGCCGACGCAACCATCGACGGCGGAAGTACCGCCAGCAGTTACCGCTTCCTGAAGGGCATCCTCGGCACGGAAGACGACGACTGGCAGTGGGAGACGGCCGCAGATGTGAACATCTACAAGGGTACGGCGCGGACCGACGAAACCGACACAGGCGACACCCCCAAAACCATCAGCTCCCTCTGTGGTCAGTGCCATGGCAAATTCCATAACGGGGTGGGCAACATCAACACCTCGGCGGATCTCACCACCGCATGGCTCCGCCACCCTACCGACTATGACTTCAAGTCAATCGGTGGCGAATACGGCAGCTATGTCGAAAACCCGTCGGTTCCGGTTGCCCATGTAGACCTTGGCAATACCAGCGCGGATAAGATCGTCATGTGCCTTTCGTGCCACAAGGCGCACGGCACCCAGCATGACGACCTGTTGCGCTGGAGTTACTCGACCATGGATGCCCACGGGGGCGCAGGCAACATCGGCTGTTTCGCCTGCCACACCACCAAGGACAACGTCTAATCCATTATCGAACCTTGACGAACACAAAAACCCATGTCGCGAGTGCGGCATGGGTTTTTGTGTTTTAAGCATGCGGTAAAACCTAACAACCCGACTTAATGAATAAATTATTCCATCCTGCTTGCCTCAACAGTGTAATATGGTATGGTGAAAATTCTATCAGGTCGGCGGCGTCGCAACAAAGTACACACTGGTGCTCTTATAAAAATTAATAACAAAGGGAAACGTACACGCAGCGACGGCAGAAACATTGACCACCATCAGGGGATTGCAAGTTATGCACAGAGAGAACATGACTGGACTTACAAAAATACCCGGCCGGAATCGTCTTTATTCGGCCACGCAGATAATTTTTTGTATGCTCATCATCCTGACCGCCGTCATCCATGGCACCAGTGGCACGGTCCACGCCGAAATTTCCGTTATTTCCCCTCCGAACAACGCTTGGATTACAGAAAAAAACATATTTCTGGCCGGTAAAACAGATAAGGCCGCCAAGCAGGTGCAAATCCAAGGCGTCGAGACCGCAGGTAGCTCCACCGTGACCATCGAGGGCGGGGCCTTCGGCGCCATGATTACCCTTAAAAACGGCTTAAACACCATCACGGTCAGCGATGGTCAATCCAAAAAAGATATAAAAGTTTACCATGCACCGGCCGAAAAGGGGAAAGAGAGCAGCATCCCTAAGGGGTTCCGGCGTTTTTACGTCCATGCAAATCCAACGGTTCTCGACTGCAAGGAATGCCACCGTCTGAAACGCGAAAGCTTTAATTTCAAACAGGTAATCCCCGCCCGATCAAACTGCACCAGCGGCAAATGCCACTCCGACAAAGGCAAAGCCGAACATGTCCACGGCCCGGTAGGCGCCGGCATATGTATCTCCTGTCATAGCCCGCACGGCTCCTTCATGGCCATGCAGATGGAACGGTCCGGCCAGAAACTCTGCCTGGTTTGTCACCAGCAGAAACAGGAGGAACTCAACGAACCGGTGATCCACCCGCCGGTCAAGGAAGGTTGTACCGACTGCCACGATCCGCATCAGTCGACCATGCGTTTCCAGCTGCGCGGCAACGGCAAATCATTAAGCAGCCTCTGCTTCACCTGCCACGAAGAGACCATATTCAGCAAATCACATCGCCATGGCCCGGTTGGCGCAGGCGACTGCATCGCCTGTCATCGCCCGCACGCCGGGCCGAACAAAAAACTCCTCATCGCGCCTACCGAGAAGGGCGAACTCTGCTTCAAATGTCATCAGGATCGCAAGGACGGCTTTAACCGTAAACATATCCATCCGCCTGTGGCCAAGGATTGCGGTAACTGCCATGACCCGCACAGCTCAGAGTACCGGTATCAACTGGTAAGCGACACCAAAACCCTTTGCAAAAACTGTCACGGCAAACGCGACTCCGGTGTTTACAAAGACATTGCCAGTGCGAAAACCAAACATCCGCCCGTTGACAACGGCCGCTGCACCGACTGTCACAACGTTCACTCGTCCGATTACCAACCGTTGCTGAAAAACTCGACGGAGAAGCTCTGTTTCAACTGTCACGTCGATCTCGGCGATGATGTCGCGGAGTCCAAACACCGGCACGGACCGACAAAAACCGGTGACTGTACCAGCTGCCACAAGGTCCATGGATCTGAATTCGCCAAACTGCTGGTCCGTTACTTCCCTGGCAATTTCTACAGCGAATACAACCCAGATCAATACAACCTCTGCTTCGGGTGTCACAACAAGGATATTGCCAAGAAGAAGTTCACCACCACCCTGACCAATTTCCGTGACGGCGAATACAACCTGCACTACTTTCATGTCAACATGAAAAAGGGACGGACCTGTATCGCCTGCCACGCCCCGCACGCCAGCAATCAGAATAAACATGTTCGCTATGAAGTTCCGTTCGGTGACTGGTCTTACCCGATCAACTTCACCATTCGCCCCACTGGAGGAACCTGTATTGTCGGCTGCCACGCACCCAAGACGTATGATCGCCAAAATCCGCAAGTAACCCCGAGCCGTTAGGCACGGCTCGATGAAAACGTGAAACGCACCGCCCCGGTTTTCTCGTTTTCATCAGACGATTTGCGATCTGATGTTTGCACAACAAAAACCGGGCGACAATGATGACCGCAACCTTCTCGCCATTCAGCATATCCCGGACGCAAGCCGCTCTATTCGTCTTTGGGATGAGTAGCATAACGGCGATCCCGGCTGTGGCCAACAGCCTCGCCGGGACCGCCTCATTCAATCACGGCATCTCGGGCGGCCAGGAACGAGACACCTTGCAACGACTTGCCCAACGCTACGCAACCAGTTTCAACTCGGAACTGACCTCCGCAATGCAGCTGAACGGCAACGCCAACTACAACAAAAGCTGGGGTGAACGCGCCGGTGCCAACGAATCCATGTCCCCCTCCGCAAACCTGAACGTGCAGAATGATATCTTCTTTGCCACCCTCTCGGGCATGGCAATCAGTCAGGTTCCAACCGAAAGCCCCAATACCGACAACAAAGCGTGGCAGGCATCGTGGGCTAGTGCCTGGCGGAAACAATATTGGCCGGACCTGCGAATCAATTACGGGCAAAATGTATCGACGAATAACGCTCAACCACGATCCAAGGACACAGCGCAAACGAACATGGCATTCAACGCTGCCATGGATCTGCTTGTGGCAAACATCAGCTACAGCTACAACAACAACAGTAACCGTGACAACATTAACCGCTACGAAACCATCACCACCAACCATCTGGCGGCAATAAATACCACTCGCACCTTTTGGGACGAACGGCTTGCCGTAAATTTCACCCACAGATATAGCGAAACCATCGGTGAACTCATCCATGACGGCACGGGCGGCACGGTGGAAGATGCAAACCAGATCGCCCAGACAACCGCAGGAGTACCTGCCAGTGTCACCTTTGGCGCCTTGGACCCTATGCCAGCCTTAATGGACAACGATCTCCAAACAACAGGGGTGGATATTCATCCAGACAGCGCCATGAATATCGGGATGAAATTCAACTTTAACCGGCTGGTTAATCGCATCTATCTCTATGTAAATCCGGAGACGACAATCAATGCCGCCGATGTCGGCGCCCTTCGCTTCAGCCTTTATACAAGTATCGACGGCAGCACCTTCTGGAGCCAAGTTGCCGCAAACCTGGCCCCGGCCTACGACGCGGCCAACCATCGCATCATCCTTGACATCCCTGCCACCGAAGAGAACAATCTCAAGTTGGTAACCACGGCGTGGCCCGCCATCACCGTCATCTCACTGACCGAAGTTCAGGCCTCGTACCGTTATGATACGGCCACCGCAGGAGCCAGGAGACAGCAAAAGCAAACCAATCATCAATCAAACCTCAACCTCCAGGCACTGCTCGCCGACAACCTGCCCTTCGCATACAACATGTCTCTGGGCAAAAATACCAATGGGGACCTAAAATCCAGCACTCTCAACCAAACGGCAAATCTCAAATGGAATCTCCATCGATATTGCCGCCCCAATTTCAGCGTCAGCGAAACCAAAAGCCAGAATACCAACGCCCCTACCGCGATGAACCGATCTTACTCGATCAACGCGACCTCTGCGCTGTTGCCGTCCCTGGATATCGATTTCGGCTTCACCCAAAGTGACAGCTTCAGCGGGGATACACCCATTGCCACCAACCAGAATTACACTCTCAGCCTTTCTGCAATCCTCTACCCGGACTTGAACGGCTCCTTTGACCTCAATCACACCCAGACCCACGACAAGCAGCGAGATTCACTCTCCTCAACCTGGAACGCCAGCGCCAACTTAACCTCCCGGCTCAGTTCCAAAATGACCACCAACATTCGCCTCACCCATAACATCTCATCAACAGAGGCACCCAATACGGCACCAAGTTCTTCATCGGCAACCGATGCCGTCATCAATCTCAACATCCGACCATCGGATATACTTTCCCTGCGGCTGTATGCATCCAAGGTATGGAGCGACAGCCAGACTGAAGAAGCGCCGATCAACCACGGCGTTGACGGCACACTGGCGCTTCTCAGCACGGAAAAAACCCAACTCTCCACCGGATTTTCTTACACCAAAGCGGACCAGGCGCCCCAAGAAAGAGTAACGGCAACATGGAGTTGGACGCTCAGCCGCTATCTTTCCTGGCAAACCAACGGCAGTTACACCATCAGCGAACCGAAACTCTGGAATCTCAACAGCCAACTTGCAACCAAATTTTAAACCGACTTCGGGAAACCACCGCCATGCGAACCTTTTACATCTTGCTGACATGCCTGTTACTGATCTTCACCAGCCAAGGATGCGCGTCAAAAGCCACCACGGAATTTTTCCTCCGAGAACAGGTTGATCTCGGTTATATTAAGCAGATAGCCATCCTGCCATTCGAAAACAACAGCAAGGACAACTACGCACCGTCTCGCGCCAGGGAACTCGCCATCACTCAAGTCCTGTCACAGCGTATATTCGATGTCGTTGACAAGGGCCAGGTGGACAGTGCCCTCCGGGAGGAGGCCATTGAACCAGGCCATGCGCTGGACGAATTGACTATAAAACGGTTAGGACAACGACTTAATGTCCAGGCATTCCTCCTCGGTAGCGTCGACCAAACCGGTGAACAACGCCTGGGCGCGTCTTCCTTCACCGAACTCTCGCTCACGTTGCGCCTGATCGACAGCAAGACCGCCCTCGTCCTCTGGCAGGCAAGCGGATACGGGAGCGGCTATTCCATGGTGGATCGGCTTTTCGGACTCAATCCCAAGGATGCCTTTGAGGTCACCATGACCTTGGTTGATCGACTCTTGTCGTCCATCCCAAGGTCATACAACCAAGCCGGTGCGCGGTAACCCAAGACTACAAGCCCCCCACCCTGGCTGCTTTGGAACAACCCATGCCGCGACACCTTGTTGCTCTTTTTTCCGGACTTCTCCTCTGCTGTGTCTGGCTATCCGCTGCCCAGGCAGCCGGGACCAAGATTGCCGTCATCCCGCTGCAAGACCTTAGTCAAGGCGACGACGGTGTCAACTGGCCTTTAACCGACCAGCTACGACAAGATCTTTTGGAAAAAAACCTCGACGTCGTCTCCCAACCGGCAACGGTATCATACTTGGCCAGACACCGTATCCGGACCCTGGGACAGCTTGAAACCTATCATATCCGCACGGCAAAGAAGGATTTAGAGGTTTCCCTGATTCTCCTCGGCACAGTTTGTCAAAAAACGGAACAGCCCGGGCCGTCGCTGTCGCTGGTTCTCTATCTGCTCCGGACCGAGGACGGTCAAACGATATGGTCCAACACAACAGATCTCTGTTGCTCCGACACCCGCCGGATACTTGGCATAAGCGAACCCAAAACCATTGAAGATCTCTATCCTCTCATCAGCCACAACATTCTTTCCTCGTGGCCAACCAACATTGGCTTGCAAGCGAAACAACTGCAAAGTGTTGATATCGAATCGGCGTGGCTCCGCCCCACCTATCTCCGCTCCGGCATGGACGCGCAATGCAGCGTTCATCTGCGTTCAACGTGGCTTCCGCAAAATCACCCGGAAGTATTACTGAAAATCGGCGAGAATTTAATCCCGGTAACGGAAACCAGCGGCGGGGATTACTATGAATTTTCATGGAAAGCACAAGGACCGGACGGACGATACCCGGTCAGCCTGATTACCGCTTGGCCGGACGGCCACAAACAGTCTCTCCTCCTGGGGTCGTATTTTATCGACAATCAGGCGCCGGCACTGAATCTTGAACTCAAGGGGACCTTGATCGATGACAAAATCACCTTCAGAAACCGCTTGGCCATCATTCCCAACCTGACATCCAGAGAACCGCTGAACCGCTGGCGAATCACCTTCGAAAATCAAAATGGTGAATCCATGGTGAGTCAAGACGGCTCCGGCTTCCCGCCGGAGCGCCTTTTCTGGCAGGGCAAGGACGATAACGGCAAACCGTTTCCAGACGGTGACTATCGTATTACCTTCGAAATTTGGGATCGGGCAGAAAATTCGGCACAGGCCTCGCAATGGGTTACCGTACTCCGCAGCAAGCCGCAATTATCCGTGAAGGCTGAACTTTCCGGGGACAATGGCTTGACAATCGATCTGGCCCAGACAGGAAAAGCCCCTGTCTCTTTTTGGCGAATGACCCTGCGCGACAGCGAGGGCATCACCATTGCCATGAAGGAGGGCGATCATTTGCCGGCTAAAATAGCCTTGACGGTACTGCCGAAAGACAGGAACAAGAAAATCAAAGGATTTCTGCTCGTCCGGGACCTTCTCGGCAATCAGACCCAGATGCAGATTGCAGATCTGTTTTCGTTAACCAAAACCGACCAAAACGAAAAAACAAAGGCAGACGAGGATGAGAAGAACAAAGCTTGGGTAGAGGAATTCTGAGATCGCGGCCTTGCCGCGGATATCCCAGCAAGTTATGTTTTTTCAGTGCTGTTCATAAAACTGCCCAGTGGTATTGAATGCCGCCTACGCTCATGATATTGCTATGAAACTCACCAGCCACGCTCCTTCACGGACGAAACAACGATATTTTTTCCGATCATGGCCAGGCGCACTATTGCTCATCTGGGCAATGGTGCTGAGCGGCTGCAGTTCCAGGTTTCCGGAATTGCAACGGCTTGCCCCGCTTCCGGACAAACCACCGTGCCAGGTCGCGGTCTTGCCATTTGTCAACGAAAGCAACTATGCACAGGCCGACCTCATCGTGTATAAAATATTCATGGCCGAATTACTGAAATCAACCCATTTCCAGGTGGCGCAGGAGGGCGATATCCGGAAGGTATATCGGCAACTTCTGATTTACCCACAGCAGGCCCCCGGCCTTGACCAAATTAAAATCATAGCGGACAGAATCAACGCGCAAATATTTATTACCGGCAGGATTCACGAAGCGCAGGAAAAATCAAGCGGCCAAGCCCCCAATCCACAACTGACTCTCTCGTTACAAATTGTTGACGCGGCATCGGGCAGAACGCTATGGAACACCTATCATACGCGGGAAGGCCTTCAGTACCAAAAGGTGATGCATTTCGGCCTGGTGACAACCATCAGTGGCTTGGCGCGAAGAATGTCTCATGAAATAATTAATCTGTGGTTCAAGGAAGGTTTGCAGCCATGCGCCGACTGATATTCATCATTTTCTGTTTCTCTCTTGCACTGCTGCAAGCCTCTCCCGGCGATGCCTGGTTTGGGAGGGACAAGCCGCTTGTCGCAATCAATGGGATCGAGTACCGCGCCGAGGATTTTAAAAACTGGTGGCAAAACTGGCAGGAAAAGGACCAGCCGTTACCAGAGACCCTGGATCCCTTTATCGAATGGCAGCTCATGGCAAAAGAAGCAAAGCGCATGGAACTCGATAACACGCCGACGTACCAGCGTAAAATTGCGGTATTTTTAAGTGTCCGCTCCTTGATGCTTCTCAAATACGAAGAAATCGATTCCAAGATTGTTGTCGACGAACAGGCAATCCGCCAGGAATACGAAAGTAGCTATACGCCACGGCAGATGG
>JAOUHH010000099.1 GCA_029865195.1 Desulfobulbaceae bacterium | reverse complement strand
GTCCAGCTGCCCCAGCAGCCGCTCCCGGGCGAGCAGGTCGGCAGCCGTGCCGCCCGCCTGCAACTGCTGCAGAAGAAGATCGGTCGCCGCATCCGGGACCAGCCAGTCCGGCCGTGCCGGTTGCACATAAACGGGCAGCCCGGCCCCCTCCAGCCGTTGCCAAGTGTGGATGAGATGCATTGTCGTTATATCCGGTTATACGAGAGTCATGCGCGGCGGATGCCGCCTCCGGCGGAAACACCGGCAAGGCCGGTGCGTCAGCAAGCCCTTAAATAAATCCGGCGCGGCCGACAAAGTCAAGGAGATTGCTCGCCGCCCACCCGCGCCACGCACGGGTCAGGAACAGATCCCGGCCGCCCCCTGATCTTGCATTCCCACGCGTCTCGGGGTATCTTCGTGCCTGCGGCCAAACGTGTCGACCTTCTCAACCACCTGCCCGCGAGGCCTTGTAAATCACGATGGATCGCCAACACTTACGCCAACACATCCTCGCCGCCCGCGACGCCCTGCCCAAGCAGGAACAAACGGCCAAGAGCCAAGCCATCGCCGCCCAACTCTGGCGGCTTGCAGCCTTTGCCGACTGCCGCGCCCCGTTCATCTACGTGCATTTCCGCAGCGAGGTGGCCACCGCCGAGCTGATCCGCCAGTGCCTTGCCGCCGACAAGGAGGTGAGCGTGCCGCTGACCATCACCGACGCCAAACGGCTTGACCCGTACCGCCTCACCGATCCTGAAACACAACTCATCCGCGGCTACTGCGGCATCCCCGAGCCCGATCCGACCAAGACGCCCCTCTTCGACGCCCGGCGCATCGATGTCGTCCTCCTGCCGGGCTCGGTCTTTGATGCCAGGGGCGGCCGCCTGGGTTACGGCGGCGGCTATTACGACCGTTTTCTCGCCGAACAGGCCCCGCAAGCGCTGCGGATCGGCCTCGCCTACGAGATGCAACTGGTGGCGGCGGTGCCGACGCTGCCCCACGACCAGCGCCTGGATTATCTGGTCACCGAGGATCGGATCATCCACGTCGAATAATTTCATCCCCTGTCCGGAGGACCCCATGCCGCGCAAAACCGCCATCTTCAAAGACCCGCTGTTCATGGAACATGACCCCGGCTACGGCCATCCCGAATCGCCGGACCGCTTGCGGGTGATCTTCGAGATGCTCGCCCAGCCGGAACAGCAGGATCGCTACCTGTTGCCGGCCTGCAAACCGGCCACCGACGACATCCTGGCCCTCAACCACACCAAGTCCCATATCGCCAGGGTCGCGGCCACCGACGGCAAAACCTTCTCGATCCTTGACCCCGACACCCACACCTCGGCCAAATCCCATGCCGCTGCCAGGCTGGCGGCCGGGGCGGTGGTGGAGGCAACCCGGATGGTGACCGCGGGCGAGGCGGACAACGCCTTCGCGCTGGTGCGCCCACCGGGCCACCACGCCGAGAGTGACCACACCAGCGGCTTCTGCCTCTTCAACAACATCGCCATCGCTGCCGGCTACGCCATCAAGCACCTGGGCCTTACCCGCATCCTCATCGTCGATTGGGACCTGCATCACGGCAACGGCACCCAGCACTCCTTTTACGATACCGACCAGGTCCTCTATTTCTCCACCCACCAGTACCCTTATTTCCCCGGCACCGGCAGAGTGGGCGAAACGGGCAGCGGAAAGGGTGAGGGCCATACCATCAACGTGCCGCTCCCCGGTGGCCAGGATGATCTGGCCTATGCCCGGATCTTCAACGACCTGCTGGTGCCGGTGGCCCGCGCCTATAAGCCGGAACTGATCCTGGTCTCCGCCGGTTTCGATATCAGTTTTGGCGACCCCCTCGGCCTGATGACCGTCAGCAGCGACGGCTTTGCCTACCTCACCGGTGTGCTGCAAGGGCTGGCCGACGAACTCTGCCACGGCAGGCTGGTGCTGGCCCTTGAGGGCGGCTATGACCTGGAGGGGTTGCGCGCCGGGACAGCGGCGGTGCTCCGCGAGCTGCGCGACGGCGACGGGCTGCCCGCACAAAAGCGCAAGGCCCTGGGTAAGGCCTCCCCGGTCCTGATCGCGCTGGAACAGGCGATCGTCACGGCAAAAAAATACTGGCCCGTCTAGACGAAGCGCAACCGAATATGATAATGATAGATTTTGCCTCCCGCTTCCGTTGCGGTCGGTGGCTGCACACATCCCGGACAAGCGAAAAACCTTGTGGGGATTTCAAATTGTATAGAGTATTATGAAATAACTTTCGATCTGCGACCGACCGGCAAACAGTGGCATTGCCGCAACCGCTCACAAGGCCTTGACAGCTTACTCCTCGAGACGCAAAGGCCGTTGCCTTTTTGCGATGAATGGCCTTTGCGTCCTTCAACCATGCGCGAACAATCACATGAAACCAAATAAACCCGCCAAAATCCTGATTACCGACGACGACAGCCTGGTTCGTGACGCGGTGGCCAAGATCCTCGAAATGTTCGGCCACCAGGTTACCCCCACCGGCAGCGGCGAAGAGGCCATCTCGGTGCTGAACGATGAATTCGACCTGATCATCCTCGACATCAACATGCCGGGCATGGACGGTTTCGACACCATCAAGGCGATCAACGAACGCGGCTACGACATCCCGGTGCTCTTCCTTACCGGCGCCGGCAGCATGGAATACGCAATCAAGGCGATCAACCTGGGCGCTTACGACTTTATCCAGAAACCCATCGAGGACATCGACCTCTTCAACGTCAAGATCAACCGGGCCATCGAAAAGCGGATGTTCATCCTCCGGGAAAAGGCCTACACCGAAAACCTCGAGGAAGAGGTGGCGGCCAAGACCAAGGAACTGGCGGAAAAGAACAAACTCCTGCAACAGTACAGCCATCACCTCGAGGTGGCGTCGGTCAACACCATCATCACCCTGCAGACGGCCCTGGAAGAAAAAGATCAGTACACCGCCGGCCACACCAACCGGGTTACCCACTACGCCATGCTCATCGGCCGCTCCCTCGGCCTGTCGCAGGAAGATCTCGCCGTCCTCGACCGGGCCTGCCAGCTGCACGATGTCGGCAAACTGGTCATCGACGTCAGCTGCATCCAGAAACCAGGCCCCCTGAGCGACGAGGAGTGGCAGCTGGTACGCAAGCATCCGGTGATCGGCGAAAACATCATCAAGCCGCTCTCCTTCCTCGAACGGGAGGGGGGGATTGTCCGCCATCACCACGAACGGCTGGACGGCAAGGGCTACCCGGACGGCATCGGCGGCGACGAGATAGATCTCCTGACCAAGATCGTCACCGTTGCCGACAGCTACGACGCCATGACCTCGCAACGGAGCTACCGGATCAACCTGGACCGCCAACAGGCGATCGCCGAACTGCGCAAATGCGTCGGCACCCAGTTCGACGGCGAGGTGGTCGAGCATTTCGCCGGCATCCTGGAAGAAGACACCACCCTCACCGCGAACTCCCTGCAAGAGTTGCAGGACAGCGGCTTTTCCGGAATTTTCGCCGGCTGAGCGGGCGCCTCTTGGCGCAACCCGTCGCCACCGCCGCCCTGATGTGCGGACTTGACGTGCCTTCCCTTATACGGTAAAAAAACTTCCCATGAAGATTACCGAAGAACAGATACAATATGTCGCCAAACTGGCCCGCCTTGACCTTGCCCCGCAAGAGCTGGCGGCGATGACCGGGCAGCTCGACAGGATCCTGAGTTATGTCGAGACCTTAAACGAACTCGACACCAGCGGCGTGGCGCCGACGAGCCACGCCCTCGCCGTCACCAATGCCTTTCGGGACGACGAGGTGAAACCGTCGCTGGCCCGGGAAAAATCCCTCGCCAATGCCCCCCTCCAGAACGGAGAGGCCTTTGTGGTGCCGAGAGTCATCTGATTTTTTGCCACGGATGGCGAAATCCAACCAGACCGACTTTTTGAATCAAGATGGCGGACCTCCCTTCCGAGGTCCGTTTTTCTATGGCGGCCCTAGGTGCCGCCCGGCAACGGCTCCGGCCGTTCAAGAGACAGGAAATTCGCATGGAACCCTACGCTTCGACAATCACCGACTTGCAGCAAAGGCTGCGCACCCGCGAAATCTCGGCGGTGGAGGCCACGACCTCGCTCCTCAACCGGATTGAGCAGGTCGACAAGACGATCAACGCCTATATCACCGTCGACCGCGAGCAGGCCCTGGCCCAGGCCGAGGCCGCCGACCGGAAGCTTGCCGACAACAGCGGCGGTCCGCTCTGCGGCATCCCGCTTGCCATCAAGGACGTTCTCTGCACCGAGGGGCTGCGCACCACCTGCGGCTCGAAAATCCTCGGCTCCTTTGTCCCGCCGTACGATGCCACCGTGGTGGCGCGACTTAAAGCCGCCGGCGCGGTTATCCTCGGCAAGGTGAGCATGGACGAGTTCGCCATGGGTTCGGCCAACGAAAACTGCGCCTACGGCACCCCGAAAAACCCCTGGGCCACCACCCATATCTGCGGCGGCTCAAGCGGCGGCTCGGCCGCGGCGGTGGCGGCCGACGAATGCATCGCCTCCCTGGGCTCGGACACCGGCGGCTCCATCCGCCAGCCCGCCTCCCACTGCGGCGTGGTGGGGCTGAAGCCCACCTACGGCCGGGTCTCCCGCTACGGATTGGTCGCCTTTGCCTCTTCACTTGACCAAATCGGGCCGCTGACCAAGAACGTCACCGACTGCGCCATCATGCTGAACGGGATCTGCGGCCACGACCCCAAGGACTCCACCTCGCTCAAGCAACCGGTGCCAGATTTCACCGCCGCCCTCACCGACGGCCTTCAGGGGATGACCATCGGCATCCCGGCCGAATATTTCGGCGAAGGGCTTGACCCGGAGGTGGAACAAGCGGTGCGTAACGGCATCGCGCGGCTCGAAGAGGCCGGCGCCAAGACCGTTGCCGTCTCGCTCCCGCACACCAAATACGGGGTTGCCGCCTACTACCTGATCGCCCCGGCCGAGGCAAGCTCAAACCTGGCCCGCTTTGACGGCGTCCGTTACGGGCTCCGCGACCAGACCGCCGAAACGCTGCAGGAGATGTATTGCCAAAGCCGCTCCCAGGGCTTCGGCCCCGAGGTCAAACGGCGGATCATCATCGGCACCTACGCGCTTTCCTCGGGCTACTACGACGCCTACTACAAAAAGGCCTCCCAGGTCCGCACCCTGATCATCGGCGATTACAAGAATGCCTTCAGTCAGTGCGACCTGCTGGCCTCGCCGGTGACCCCGACCCCGGCCTGGGCCATCGGCGCCCAGAGCGACGATCCACTGGCAACCTATCTTTCCGACGCCCTGACCATCCCCAACAACCTGGCCGGATTGCCAGGGATGTCGGTTCCCTGCGGCTTCAGCGCCGCCGGCCTGCCCATCGGCCTGCAACTGCAGGGCCCGCATTTCGCCGAGGAAAAACTCCTCCGCGCCGGCTTCAACCTCGAGCAACGGCTGGGGTTGAGCGACCGCAGGCCGCCCCTTGCCTGATCATCAACAGGATGGACACGTAACATGAAACTCACCGTTCCCGAAAATATCGAAACCCTGATCCCTTACCCGCCGGGCAAGCCCCTTGAAGAACTGGAACGGGAGTACGGGATCACCGGCTCGATCAAGCTCGCCTCCAACGAGAACGCCCTCGGCCCCTCGCCCAAGGCCACCGCGGCCATCGCCAAGGCGCTGGCCGGACTGCACCGCTATCCGGACGGCAGCTGCTACTATCTCGCCAACCGGCTGGCCGAAAAACTCGGGGTCAAGCCTGAGGAACTGGTCTTCGGCAACGGCTCCAACGAGATCATCGAACTGCTGGTTTCAACCTTCCTCACCCCGGGGGAAGAGGTAATTTCGAGCCACCCCTCCTTTCTTGTCTACCAGAAGATGGTGCAGGCCCAGGGCGGCGTCAACCGGGTGGTGGCGCTGAAAAACCTCTGCCACGACCTCGACGCCATCGTTGCCGCGATCACCGCCAAGACCCGGCTGATCTTCCTCGACAACCCCAACAACCCCACCGGCACGGTCTTCGCCCGGGCAGCCTTCGAGGCGTTTCTCGCCAAGGTGCCGGAATCGGTGATCGTGGTTCTGGACGAGGCATACGTGGATTTCGTCGATCCGGCGATCCGCCTCGACGCCCGCGACTATCTCAACCACCGCACGCCGGTGGTGGCCCTCCGCACCTTCTCGAAGGCTTACGGGCTTGCGGGCTTGCGGGTGGGATACGGGCTGATGCGGGCCGAGATCGCAGGCTACCTGCACCGGCTGCGGCAGCCGTTCAACGTCAACTCCCTGGCCCAGGTCGGGGCGCTGGCCTGCCTGGACGACGACGAGCATTATCAAAAAACCATGACCATGACCACAGACGGCATGGCCTGGCTGCATGCGGAGATAGCCAAGCTCGGCTGCCGCCCCCTTTCCTCGCACGCCAACTTCTTCCTGGTGGACGTGGGGGTGAGCGGCAAGGTCCTCTACGAAAAGATGCTTGCCAAGGGGGTTATTGTCCGCCCCATGGCCGCGTACGGCTTTCCAGACTACATTCGCATCACCATCGGCATGCCGGCCGAAAACCAGCGGCTGGTCAAGGCCTTGGCCGATTCCCTGCAAGAGATCAGGGGCTGAACGGGAAACGCATGAGCAACGACATCGTCACCATCGACGGCCCTTCCGGGGGCGGCAAAAGCACGGTGAGCCAGATGCTGGCCGCCCGCCTCCACTACACCTACCTCGACACCGGCGCCATGTACCGGGCGGTGGGGATCAAGATCGTCAAGAGCGGCATCGACGAGACAAACGCGGAACACCTCGCCCGGCTGCTCGACAATCTCGACCTGCGCCTGACCACCGATGCATCCGGCACCCGAGTCATGGTCGATGGCGAGGATGTTTCCGAGGCGATCCGCACCGCCGAGATGGGGATGGTCGCTTCCCGGGTTTCGGCGCTTCCGGCGGTTCGCCGCACCCTGACCGCGCTCCAGCAGAAGATGGGCCAACAGGGCAAGATCGTCGCCGAGGGCCGCGACATGGGCACGGTGGTCTTTCCCAACGCCCCGCACAAATTCTACCTGGACGCCACCGCCGAGGAGCGGGCCCGTCGCCGCCACCTGCAACTGCTAGAAAAAGGACAACCATCCGACTACCAGAAACTCCTGCAACAGATCATCCAGCGCGACCGGGACGACAGCTCCCGTGACCTGGCGCCGCTGAAACCGGCCGACGACGCGATCATCATCGATTCTTCCACAATGGATGCCGAGGCCGTGGTCCGCTTCATGCTGGAGCGGATCAACGGTTCCTGACCCGTCACCACCCTGCTGCCCGAGGAGGACACCATGGACAAACAACCCAGAAACCTGCAACGCCGCCACCTGGTCTTCTACCTTGAGGTCTATGACGATACCACCGGCGAGCTGCTGGGGCACCTTGTCGACCTCACCACCAAGGGGATCAAGCTGGTCAGCAAGAACCCCTTCCCCGACGGCCAAACCTATGCCATGCGCATGGAGTTGCCGGAGGATTACTTCGAGGAAAAGACCCTCCGTTTCACGGCCACCAGCCGCTGGTGCACCAACGACGTCAACCCCGATTTTTACGACACCGGTTTTCAGGCCCAGTATCTGGATCGGGAGACCATCGAGATCATCGTCAAACTCATCCAGGCGCTAGGCTTCAACGACAGCGAGTAGGCAGGCACGACACCATGGAACAGATCCTCGACTGCACGGGCATGCCGTGTCCGGAACCGGTGGTACACACCAAGAACGCCCTGGAGGCGATGCGCAGCGGCGATACCGTGGTGGTGCTCGTTGACAACGGCGAAGCCAAGCACAACGTGGAACGATTCGCCAAAAACCGGGGCTGCTCGATCAAGATCCAGTCCGTCGGCGACACCTTCCGGCTGCAGATCACCAAGGGCGACGACGCGAGCGTCGCCGAACCCTTCACCGCCGAGGACTATGTCTGCGAGTTGCCGCAGTTGTCGCTCATCTACATCATCCCGTCCGACACCCTGGGCCACGGCGACGATGCCCTGGGCCGCATCCTGATGCAGGCCTTCATCAAGACCATCGGCGAGGTTTCCCCCCTGCCGCAGAAGATCTTCTTTTACAACAGCGGTGTGCGCCTCACCGCAGGTGAATCGAATCTCACGGGGGCACTGCGGGAACTTGCCGAGAAGGGGGTCGAAATCCTTTCCTGCGGCACCTGCCTTGATTTTTACAACCTCAAGAAGGAACTGCGGGTGGGGGAAACAACCAACATGTACAATATCGTCGAGGCGATGGCCAAGGCGACCAAGACCGTCACCCCCTGCTGATCGGAGCAATAGACCAAACACCCCTTGCCCGGCGGACAAGCGTAGATGTCGACACCAATGCCCCCCAAGGATTCGGGAGAACGCTGCTACGCCGTGCTCTTCTCGATCCATTTCGTTCTCAAGGCGGAAACACTGCTGAAAGAACAGGGGATCGTCTACGAACTGACCCCCATCCCCCGCGCCCTCGGTTCTGCCTGCGGCATGGCCATTGAATTCCCCTGCCGGGAGACGGAGTCGATCAGGGCCTTGCTGGCGTCAACCGACATCGAGATTGTCGGCCTCTACCGACGCACCAGCGATGACCGCTTTGTCGCCTTGAACTGACCCCACCGGCCAATGGTTACGGGGCAAGCCCTGACCGGATGGCGGCGACTATCCTTACGCAAAAAAATTGCGCGCTTTTGCACGAATAACAAAATATATGTTATCATTCTTAAGTATTATCGCTCCGTCAATGCCGCAACCTTCAGCCGTTCGGGATGAATACATGATTGCCGCCCGCTACGCATCCGCCCTGCCCGTCGCCTGCTGCCTCGCCGCTGTCATTTCCCTCTGGCCGTCGGCATCCTGCACCGCCGGCGACTATACCCTTTCCGCCCACGGCAATACCTCCACCGGCGTCAGCCGCCTGGGCCTGAACACCCGCACCACAATCTTTGACTATTCAACCGGCAACTGCGCCCACTGCCATGAACAGCATGCCAGCGTCATCGGCAGCGAACCGACGCCCACCGGCGGCCCCGGCAACTATCTGGGCATGGCCAACGAAACCGGCGTTACCAACGCCGAACAGACCCTCTGTTTTTACTGCCACGGCACCACCGCCGGCAACAACGAGTCGACAGGGACCAACGATGACATCTATACCGATATCAACAAGACCTACAAACACACCTTGACCCTCTCCGAAACGGCCCACCGCCCCACCGAGACCCTTGCCGATATCGCCGCCGCCAAGCATGTCGAATGCACCGACTGCCACAACCCCCATGCCGCCGGGCACACCAAGCACACC
>JAOUHH010000098.1 GCA_029865195.1 Desulfobulbaceae bacterium | reverse complement strand
CGTCTGCGGGCAGGGCGGTATCCATGTAATTCTTGAGCCCGGCCAGGGTTTGCCAAGCCTGATCCCTTGCAAAAAGCGGATGATGGGCGTAATGAGTGGTGTCGAAGAAAAGATCGGAGTTGAGTTCGGTCATGGGCTGTGCCATAAATGAGTGAGGCGGCGGGAACGTTCACCGGTGTGCATTGTCAAATTGACCGCAATATGGGCGAAATTTGCAAATTCTTCAAGCCTATTTCATTATTTGCGGTTGTGAAGCGCCCTGCCTTGACTTCGTGGCGGCCAGTGTTTAAGTTTTGCCTGCAATTTCTTGCAAATTCTCTTTCCTCCCTTGTTTCGGGGGACGGATTTCCGAGCCGGGTGCCATGCCCCGGTGCATACCATGTGGAGGTTTTTTGTGGAAACAACTGATTCCCTGACCACCGGAATGAACGATTTTCCGGATCCGGAAGGCGTGGATATCCCGGAAGTACTGCCGATGATGGCGGTGCGTGACGTGGTCGTCTTCAACTATATGATCATCCCGCTCTTTGTCGGTCGGCCGGCCTCGGTGAACGCGGTGAGCGAGGCGCTCTCCAAGGACAAGCTGCTGATGCTGGTCACCCAGAAGGACCCCTCCATCGATGAGCCGGGGGTGGACGACATCTACAAGATGGGCATGGTCTGCATGATCATGCGGACCCTCAAATTGCCGGACGGCCGCCTCAAGGTGCTGGTGCAGGCCATGCACCGGGCCAAGGTGGTGGAGATACCCCAGGTCGAGCCCTGCTTCCTCGCCAAGATCGAAGTGGTGGATGAAGACGAATATCCGGAGATGTCCGTGGAGATCGAGGCGTTGATGCGCAACGTCCGCGAGTCCACCGAAAAGCTCCTTTCCCTCAAGGGGATCATGTCCTCCGATCTGATGGTGATCCTCAACAACATCGAGGAACCGGGTCGCCTGGCCGATCTGGTGGTTTCCAATCTCCGTCTGAAAACGCCAGAGGCGCAGGCGGTTCTCGAAACCGTTGATCCGGTGGACCGCTTGCGCAAGGTGTCCGAATACCTGCACAAGGAGATGGAGGTCTCCACCATGCAGGCCAAGATTCAGACCGAGGCCAAGGAGGAGATGAGCCGCACCCAGCGCGAGTATTTCCTCCGCGAGCAGATTCAGGTCCTCAAAAAGGAACTGGGCGAGGTGGATGACCGCAGCCAGGAGATCGACGAGTTGCGCGAACGTTTCACCAAGGAGCGGTTGCCGCAGACGGTGAAGAAGGAGGGGCTCAACCAGCTCAAGCGGCTGGAGATGATGCACCCCGATGCCTCCGAGGCGTCGGTGATCCGCACCTATATCGACTGGCTGCTGGATGTGCCGTGGAAGAAGAGCAGCAAGGACAAGCTCGATCTTGTCCTCGCCAAGGAGATCCTCGATGAGGACCACTACGGCCTCGACAAGGTCAAGGAGCGGATTCTCGAGTATCTGGCCGTCCGCAAGCTGAACAAGACCTCCAAGGGTCCGATCCTTTGCTTCGTGGGCCCGCCGGGCGTGGGCAAGACCTCGCTGGGTCGCGGCATCGCCCGGGCCATGGGGCGCAAGTTCCATCGCCTCTCGCTGGGCGGCATGCGTGACGAGGCAGAGATCCGCGGCCATCGTCGCACCTATATCGGCGCCATGCCGGGCCGGATCATCCAGGGCCTCAAGACCGTCGGCACCAACAACCCGATTTTCATGCTCGACGAGATCGACAAGGTGGGCGCCGATTATCGCGGCGATCCATCCTCGGCCCTGCTTGAGGTGCTGGACCCGGAGCAGAACTTTGATTTCTCCGACCATTATCTCAATCTGCCCTGCGATCTCTCCAAGGTGATGTTCATTACCACCGCCAATATGAGCGATACCATTCCCCGGCCGCTTCTCGACCGCATGGAGGTGATCCGGCTTGCCGGCTACACCCTTGAAGAGAAGCTCGCCATCGCCAAGCGGTACCTGCTGCCGCGGCAGTTGAAGGAAAACGGCATCACGCCTAAGCATCTCAAGCTCGACGACAAGAGTCTGGAGATGATCATCACCCATTACACCCGTGAGGCGGGTTTGCGGAACCTTGAGCGTGAGGTTGGTAAGGTTTGCCGCAAGGTGGCCCGCAAGGTGGCCGAGGGTGGGAAGGGGCCTTATGCGATCAACGCCAAGACCATCTCCACCTACCTCGGTCCGCCGGTGTTTTTGCCCGAGTCGGAGCTGGACGTCATCGATCAGCCCGGGTTGGCCACCGGTCTGGCCTGGACCGAAGTCGGCGGCGAGATTCTCTATATCGAGGTGTCGCTCCTGAAAGGAACCGGCAAATTGACCCTCACCGGCCAACTGGGGGATGTGATGAAGGAGTCGGCCCAGGCGGCGATGACCTATTGCCGTTCGCGGCTTGACAAGCTCGGCCTTGAGGAGAAATTCTTCGAGGGGATGGATGTGCATATCCATGTCCCGGCCGGGGCCATCCCCAAGGACGGCCCCTCGGCGGGAATCACCATGGCCACCGCCCTGTACTCGGCGATCTCGAAGAAAAAGGTCCGCGCCGACGTGGCGATGACCGGCGAGATCACCCTGCGCGGTCGGGTTCTGCCCATCGGCGGTTTGAAAGAGAAAGCCCTGGCCGCGCTCCGGGCCGGGATCAAGAAGGTGATCATCCCTGATCAAAACACCAAGGATCTTGTCGATATCCCCAAGGATCTTCGCGACAAGCTCAAGTTTGTGCCGGTGAAGACGATGGATGATATTCTTCCCCATGTATTTTAAGGCCGCAGGCGGGCAAGTGCGTAGATGAAATTGGTGTTGGACGATAACCGCCGCAGGGGCCGTCGGTCACGGCGGCTGGGCAGGTTTTTTTTGCTGCTCGTTGTTCTGTTGCTGCTCGGCTTGGGCGGCTGGTTTTTTCGCTATGCGGTCGCGCCGGTGGCGCCCGACAGCGTTGATGAGCGGATCGTGCAGATCCCTCCCGGTGCTACCTTGCCGGCAATTCAGCGGATTTTGGCGGCGGAGGGGCTGGGCGGCGACGGTGTCCGTTTCCGGCTCCTGGCCCGGCTGACCCGGCTGGAGCGGCGGCTGCGGGCTGGCGAGTATCAGCTTTCCGGTAGCTTTTCTCCCCTCGGGATTCTGCGTGAACTTGCCTCCGGCCGCATCGTTCAGCGGCCGGTGACGATCCCTGAAGGCGCCAATCTGAAAGAGGTGGCGTCCATCCTTGCCAACGGCGGCTGGTTGGCGCGTGAGGAGTTCCTCTCGCTCGCCGGTGATAGCGGCTATATTCGCGATGAGTTGCGGATCAACGCCGACAGCCTCGAAGGCTATCTCTTCCCTGACACCTATTATCTCACCCGCGGTCAGAAGGCGGGGGAGATAATCTCCAGGATGGTAGGACGGCTGCGGTCGGTACTCGCCGAGCTGGGCATCGGGGATGAAGGCAGGGTGGCACATGGACTCACCCTGCATGAACTCTTGACCATGGCCTCCATCGTCGAGAAGGAGACCGCCGCCCCCGCGGAGCGGCCGCTGATCGCCAGGGTGTTTCTGAACCGTCTGCAAATGGGGATGCGTCTGCAGACCGACCCCACCGTTATTTACGGCTTGCCGATGTTTGACGGCAATCTGACCCGCAAGGACCTGCGGACCGCGACACCTTACAATACCTATGTCATCAATGGGTTGCCGCCCGGCCCCATTGGCAACCCCGGCCGCGCCAGCATCGAGGCGGTGCTCTACCCCGCTTCTGCCCCCTATCTCTATTTCGTTTCCAAAAACGACTCCACCCACCATTTTTCCAGTACCCTTGCCGAACACAACCGCGCCGTGCAGCAGTATCAGAAGAGATCCCACCGCTGATTGCAGATTCCGGCATGGAGCAGCCGCGCAGTCGGTGGCAACCTTAGCGGTATCGCCAGTGATTATCCTTCCGAGGTGTAAATAACGACGATACATCGGCAAGTTATGATGCGTGGTGAGGCGAATAATCGATGACATATTGTCAACGATCGATAAAATGTGCGATGAGAGGGATGGTGGCGACCCCCTTTTTGGCAAATTCGCCGCCACGCCGCCACGCCGCCGGGCCATTGCCGGCGACTGCCGTAATTCTTTTTGGTGTCTGGGGTAAACGATGGGAGCTCTGTCGAAAAATCGGAAGTCGTCGCCGTGGAAAAGTTTTGCCATCAGTCTCCTGCTGGTGATCCTGCTCTTTGTCTCGGCACTCTTCACCGGCATCTACATCAACAGCAACCGCGCCCTGGACGCCGAGCTCCTCAGCCGGGCGCGGGCCCTGTATAGCAGCATCACCCTGACCAGGGCCTGGGTGGCGCGTCACGGCGGCGTCTACGTGGAAAAAACCGCCGGCATGCAATCAAATCCGTATCTGAAGAATCCCGATAAGCTCGCCGCCGATGGCACGGTCTTGACCAAAAAGAACCCGGCCCTGGTGACGCGGGAGATTTCCGAGATCGCCGAAAACGATGGCGTGTTTGGTTTCCATATCACCAGCCTTGCACCGCTGAACCCCAACAACAAGGCCGATGAATTCGAGCGTCGCGCCTTGCTGATGTTCGCGCGGGGCGAGCAGACCGAGGTGTACGTCAAGGAAGGCCGTGGCGGGAATATGTATTTTCGCTATACCGCGCCGCTCTATGTTGAGGCATCCTGCCTCGAATGTCACCCCACCGAAAAGGTCGGCGCGGTGCGGGGGGCGGTGAGCGTCTCTTTTGATATCGGGCAGACCGAGCAGGCGGCGATGGTCAACCGGATATTGATCATCGTCCTCTTCGTGGTCACGTTGGTAACCTTTCTCGGCATCGTTTTCCGCCTGATTGCGGCGCTTCGACAAAAGTTGGAAATGGCCGAGGCGCTGATTCGCGAACTGATGGTCACCGACGAACTGACCGGCTTAAAGAATCGGCGCTTCATCTGCGAGCGGATGAACGTGGAGTTTGCGCGCGCCAGTCGCTACCATCGTCCCATTTCGTATATCCTGTTTGATATCGATTTTTTCAAGAGGGTGAATGACGCCTACGGGCATGACGGTGGCGACGAGGTGCTCAGGCAGGTGGCAGAGGCGGCCCAGGGATTGTCTCGGGAGGCGGATACGCTGGGTCGCTACGGCGGTGAGGAGTTTCTGGTGGTGTTGCCGGAAACGGATATGGAGGCAGCCCGTTTTGTCGCCGATCGTTATCAGGAGGCCTTGTCGCAACTGCAGATCCGCCTTCGCACCGGCAAGATTGTCCGGATGACTGCGAGTTTTGGGGTCGCTTGTGCCGATTTCGGCCGTGATCCCGCCTTGGCGGAAAGCGATCTCTCCGCCACCGAATTGTTCACTCAGGCGGATGCCGCCCTCTACCGGGCCAAGGAGAACGGCCGGAACCGGGTTGAGATTTACACCTGAGTGCGGGGATACCCTTGCGTTTTGTTCTGACGCGCCGGCTCGCGTTATTGCGGGCAGATTCTTTTCGTGCCGCAAGCCGCAGCGGTTCCAGTCGTGGCGGCCTTTCCGCATCTCTCTTGTTTCTCGGTCCGGTTGCCACTTCCCATCTTCCCCCTTTTCGTTTGACAAGGGAATTTCCACCATGATGTAATCATTTCAAAGGGTTTGGCCGGTTGCGCAGGCCAGCCCGCGGCATTTCTCTTCTTTCGCCGCCACCATTCTCATTGCATGGGAGGAACGGCAGTCATGGCAGACGTTTTCCGCTTCGCTGATGATCTCGGTCCCCTCAAGGTAATTCACGTCCACAATCCCGCCATCGGCCTCAAGGGTATCCTGGTGGTGGATAACGTCGCCACCGGTCCTGCCATCGGCGGCTTGCGGATGGCTCTGGATGTCAGCGGTGAGGAGTGTTTTCGGCTGGCCCGGGCCATGACCCTCAAGAATGCGGCGGCAGGCCTCCAGCACGGCGGCGGTAAGTCGGTGCTCTACGGCGATCCCAAGATGGATAAAGATGACAAGGAGCGGCTGGTGCGCGGTTTTGCCTGCGCGCTTGCCGACGAGCACGATTATATCTTCGGGCCGGACATGGGCACCGACGAGGAGTGCATGGCCTGGGTTCATGACGAGATCGGCCGCGCGGTGGGGCTGCCGGCGGCCCGTGGCGGGATCCCGCTGGACACGATCGGCGCCACCGGCTGGGGCTTGAGCAATGTGGTGGATGTGGCGATCGGCCACTGTGATTTCGCGCTCGCCGGCGCCACCCTGGTTATCCAGGGGTTCGGGGCGGTTGGCAGGCATGCCGCCCGCTTTCTGGCCGAAAAGGGCGTGGTGCTGGTGGGGGCCGCCGATTCCCTGGGCGCGATCCACGATCCGGCCGGGATCGATCTCGCCGAGCTGAGCCGGATCAAGGCGGGCGGCGGCAGCGTGGTGGACTATCCCGGCGGCGAAAAGCTCGGCCGCGAGCAGGTCATCGACATCCCCTGTGACATCTGGATTCCGGCGGCCCGGCCCGATGTCATCCATGAGGAGAACGCCCATCGCCTGCGGACGAAACTGGTGGTGCAGGGCGCCAATATCCCCTTCACCCTGGAGGCGGAAAGATACCTCCACCAACAGGGGGTGCTCTGTGTCCCCGATTTCATTGCCAATGCCGGCGGGGTGATCTGCGCGGCCATGGAATACCACGGTGCGGGCGAGAGCGTGGCCTTCGCCGCCATCGCCGAGAAGATTCGCGCCAACACCGAGCAGGTGCTGGCCGAGATGAAAAAACAGCAGATCCTGCCGCGCGCGGCGGCCATGATCCTTGCCCGCAAGCGGGTGGAGGCGGCCATGGCCACCCGCCGCTGGTCGATTTTTTAGGAGTGTTTGTTCGGGCAGAAGGAATTTTGAGAGAGGAAAAGCATGTATCGGATCCGTTTCCACGGCCGGGGCGGTCAGGGGATGAAGACCGCGAGCCGGATCCTCGGGCGGGCCTTCTTTCTGGCCGGCTTCGAGGTGCAGGACGCCCCGCGTTACGGTGCGGAGCGGCGCGGGGCGCCGCTCTTTGCCTATGTGCGGGCCGATACGAAAACGATCAACGAGCGCGGGGTAATCACCCGTCCCGATCTGGTGGCGGTGGCCGACGACTCATTGGTGGGGCTGCCGCTCGCCGGGGTTACCCAGGGGCTTGATAAGCGAACCGTCCTGCTGCTGGTCAGTCATGAGGAGGGGGCGCTCTGGCGGCAGCGGCTCAACCTCGCCGGGGTGGCGATTTCGCTGCCGCCGCTGGCTGAAGCGCAGGCTACGGCACGTTTTCATGGTGCTGAGATGGTCGGCGCGGTTGCCCGACTGGTCGGGTGCATCACGGCCGCGCAGTTGCGCGAGGCAATTGCTCTTGAGCTTGCCTTTCTCGATGCAGCAGAGGTGGCGGTGCATCAGGGCGCCGCCAACGCCGCCTATGAGGCAATGGCCGAGCATGCGGGCTTGGTACAGCCCGGCGGACCCATTGTCGCCGCCGATTATCTGCCCCCCCGCTGGCTCGACCTGCCCTTTGAGCCGGCCCAGGTTTCCGCCCCGGTCATCCACGCCCCGGCCACCAGCGTGGCGGTGCAGACCGGCCTCTGGCGGACCATGCGGCCGGTGATCGATTACGACTGCTGTAACCGCTGCTGGTGGCTCTGTTCCACCTTCTGTCCCGAGAGCGCCATCACCGTTGATGAAGACCGCTCGCCGACCATCGACTACGACCACTGCAAGGGCTGCATGGTCTGCGTGGCCCAGTGTCCCACCCATGCCATCGTTGTGCAGCCCGAGGAAGAACCGGTTCCGGGAGGAAGCCCATGACCCGTACCCTGCTTACCGGCAACGGCGCCGCAGCCTGGGGGGCGCGGCTGGCAAAGGTCGATTACGTGCCCGCCTTCCCCATCACCCCCCAGACCGAGATCATCGAAACCCTGGCCGGTTGGATCGAGAACCGCGCGTTGGCGAGCCGCCTGGTGACCATGGACTCCGAGCATTCCATGGTCACCGCCGCCGGCGCCGCCGCCAGCACCGGGGTGCGGGTCTTCTTCGCCACCTCCAGCCAGGGGCTGCTCTACGGGATGGAGATGCTCTACACCATCGCCGGCTGGCGGGCGCCACTGGTGATGGTCAACGTCTCGCGGGGGCTGTCGGCGCCCATCACCCTGGAGCCGGACCACAACGACGTGCTGGCGGCCCGTGACGCCGGTTTTCTGCAGATCCATTGCAGCACCTGTCAGGAGGTGCTGGACAGCGTCTTGATCGCCTACCGGCTGGCCGAGGATGGGCGGGTGCGGCTGCCGGTGCTGGTCAACCTGGACGGCTTCTATCTCTCCTTCACCCGCGAGCCGGTGGTGATTCCCGACCAGGCGACGGTGGACCGCTTTCTGCCCCCCTACGATCCCGAGAATGTAGCCTTCCGGGCCGACGCACCGATGAGCCAGGGGACGGCGGTGCTGGGCGGTTCCGCCTACTCCTATTTCCGCTACCAGATGCATCTTGCCGCTCACAAGGCGCTTGTCGTGTACGATGAGATTGCCCACGATTTCGCCGCCCTCTTCGGCCGCTGCCACGAGGCGGTGGAGTGCTACCGCTGCGCGGATGCCGACTATCTCTTCGTGATGATGGGGTCGTTTGCCACCAAGGCCCGCGAGGCGGTGGACCGGCTGCGGGAAACGGGTCTTGCCATCGGCCTGGTTAGGCCCCGCCTGCTCCGGCCCTTTCCCGCCGACCATCTCCGTGAAGCCTTGGCCGGAAAGCTTGCGGTGGCGGTGATCGACCAGAACCTCTCCATCGGTCATGGCGGCATCCTGTACATGGAACTGGCCGCGGCCCTGGCCGGTGGCCGCCGGCGGGAGACGCCGCTGCTCACGAGCTTTGTCGGCGGCCTGGGTGGCCGCGAGATCGGCAGCGAGGAGTTCTTCGAGATGGCGGCGGTTCTGCAGCGGGCGGTACAGGACGGTCATCCGCCGCCACCGCGCCTCCTCTTCACCGAGGCGGAGTTGCGCGAGGTGCGCAAGCTGCAGGGGGTCGCTCGGGCGCCAGGGAATAAGCGAGGAGGCGGGTTATGAGTGAGATCAATAAACTCCGCGATCTGCCCGCCATCCATCTGCTGGGCGCCGGCACCCCGATGTGCGCCGGCTGCGGCGGGCTTGCGGTGCTGCATGAGGTCTACGATATCCTCGGCACGCGGACGGTCTTCGTCAATGCCGCCGGCTGTATGACCTTGCTCGCCGTCTATCCCTTCACCCCCTTCCGGGGCTCCTGGCTCTACACCGCCATGGCCTCGGCCCCGGCCGGCGCGCAGGGGGTGCGCGATGCCCTGGATATCCTCCGTGGCCAGGGCAAGATCGCGGCCGACGAGGATCTGCAGGTGGTGGTCCTCACCGGTGACGGGTCCGCCTACGGGA
>JAOUHH010000097.1 GCA_029865195.1 Desulfobulbaceae bacterium | reverse complement strand
GTCGGCCGGGCTCATCGAGGCGGCAGGCTTCCCGCTCACCTTCATGAGCGGCTTTGCCGTTGCCGCCGCCCGCTTGGGGTTGCCGGACACCGGCCTCATCTCCTACGGGGAGATGATCGAGCAGGGGCTCGCCATCTGCTCACGGGTGCAAATCCCGGTGATCGGCGACGGCGACACCGGCTACGGCAACGCCATGAACGTCAAACGGACCGTACGCGGATACCGGCAGGCGGGCTTTGCCGGGGTGATGATCGAGGATCAGGTGGCCCCCAAGCGTTGCGGCCACACCAAGGGCAAACAGGTGGTGGCGCGCGACGAGGCCCTGGCCCGCATCCGGGCGGCGGTGGACGCCCGCGACGAGGGCGACGACATCATCATCCTCGCCCGCACCGACGCCCGCGCCACCCACGGCCTTGACGAGGCGCTCCGGCGGGTGGAGGCGTTCGCCGAAATCGGCGCCGACATCGTCTTTCTCGAAGCCCCGCAAACCAAAGAAGAGATGCGCGCCTTCTGTGCGGCCACGCCGGTGCCGAAACTCGCCAACATGCTGGAGCAGGGAAAAACGCCCCTCCTGCCGCCGACAGAGCTTGCGGCGATGGGCTACAAGATCGCCGCCTATCCGCTGACGCTCTTGAACAGCGCCGCCCGCGCCATGCAGGAGGCGCTGGCGACCCTCGCCAAGGGCAACCACCCCGAGCGATTGCTCGATTTTGCCGATTTGCAGAGGCTGGTCGGCTTTGACGACTACTATCGGGAAGAGGCGCGCTACGCGGCCGAGGGCGCAAACGACCAGCGAGGGGGGAAATGAGCCGGGACAATCTCTACGCCGACGGCGAGATCAAAGAGGATTTTCGTTTTACCGAAGGGGTGGCCGAGGTCTTTGACGACATGCTCTCCCGCTCGGTGCCGGGCTACGCGCAGGTCATCGAGATGAGCGCCCAACTGCTGGGCCGCTTTCTTAAGCCCGAGGAGCGGGTCTACGATCTCGGCTGCTCCACCGGCGCCACCCTGCTCAAGCTCGCCAAGCGGCTCGAACCGCTCTCCCTGCACTTTACCGGCATCGACAACTCCGCGCCGATGATCGCCAAGGCCCGCCGCAAGGCGGAGATGTACGGCAAACAGGAACAGCTCACCTTTATCGAAAACGACATCCTCGACGCCGACCTGCCGGATGCCGGGGCGATCATCCTCAACTACACCATGCAGTTCATCCGCCCCATGCTGCGGGCGGATTTCCTCCAGAAGATCTGCACCGCCCTCCGGCCCGGCGGCGTGCTCATCATGAGCGAGAAGATCCTCTCGCCGGACCCGCTCATCAACCGCGCCTTTATCGATTGTTACCTCGACTTCAAGCGGTCGCAGGGCTACTCGGAGCTCGAGATCAGCCGCAAGCGGGAAGCGTTGGAAAACGTGCTCATCCCCTTCACCATGGCCGAGAACATCGACCTCCTGCAACGGGCCGGCTTCACGCGGGTGGAGCCGTTCTGCCAGTGGTTCAACTTCGTTTCCATCCTCGCCGTCAAGTAAGGCCCCTGCCGGCAACAGTTCGGCCAGCCACTAGAAGAGCAAGCAGGATCAGATCGGCGGGGCGATGGTGACCAGAATCCGCATGTCGGTGGTGGCGCGCACCCCGTGCGGCTCGGCGATCTCCGAGATCAGGATATCGCCGGTCTTGGCGGCAAAGGCGGTGTCGTTGTCGCCCAAAAACTCCCCCTCGCCCTCGATGACGACGATGGAAAGCTCGCCCTCGAGCTTGTGGGAATGCACCGGAAACACCTGCCCCGCCTTGAGGTTGAAGTTGATACACTTGAAATAGGCGGAGTCGTGGACGATGACCCGGGTCATCCCCTTGTCACTGAATTCGCGGCAATCGGCCAAGGCAACGGTTTTCATATCACACCTCCTGAAATGGGATTGAATCTCTCGCATGCGCCCGTAAGAAAGGCGCCTTCAACACCAATATGCCAAATAAGGGATATCTCTTCCTTGACCTGCGTCAAGCTTGGCTCATTTTTCTTGTCGGGCGGCGCGCCCCGAATTGACGGCACCGGCAAGACGGTTTATAGATGACCGTTACCGTCCCCCAATCACAACAGCGAACACGAATGATCGACATGAACGATTACCTCGACCTTCTCCGCCACGCGGACAAGGATGCCATCCGCGCCCTGCGGGCCACCAACGATGAGCTTCTCGGCTCCGAGAAAAAGGGCGTCCTCCGCTTCCGCGAGCCCTACGAGGCCATCCGCCACCTGCGCGCCAAGCACCTCGATTTGAGCGGCGATGCGGTAACCATCGGTGCGGTTGATGAACTTGGCCCTACTGACCGGCAAACGGTTTACAATACCCTGCGCGCCTTCATGCCCTGGCGCAAGGGGCCGTGGTCCATCTTCGGGATCGACATCGACGCCGAGTGGCGGAGCTGCCGCAAATGGGACCGGCTGCTGCCGGAACTGCCGGATCTGGCCGGCAAAACGGTGGCCGACATCGGCTCCAACAACGGCTATTACATGTTCCGGATGGCGCACCACCGGCCCAGGCTGGTGCTGGGACTCGAGCCCTACCTGCAGCACTACTTCGCCTTTCAGACCTTAAACAGCCTGGCCGGGCTCGACAACCTCCACACCGAACTGCTCGGCGTCGAGCATCTGGGGCTCTATGAAAACTGCTTCGACGTGATCTTTTTGATGGGCATCCTCTACCACCGCATCTCGCCCATCGAGTCCCTGCGCGAGGTCAAGAAGGCGATGCGGCCGGGCGGCACCCTGATCGTCGAGTCACAGGCCATCCCCGGCGACGAGCCCATCGCCCTGTTCCCGGAGAAAACCTACGCCAAGGTGCCCGGCACCTTTTTCGTGCCCACCGCTGCCTGCCTTGCCAACTGGCTCGGCCGGGCCGGGTTCCGGGACATCAAGATCTTCTGCAGCCACCCGATGAGCGCCGACGAGCAGCGCCGGACCGACTGGATGACCTTCGAGTCGTACCGCGATTTCATCGATCCCGCCGATCCCGGCAAAACCATCGAGGGCTACCCCGCTCCCCTGCGGGTGTTCCTGAAAGGGGTCAACAGCTGATCGGGCCGCCGGCGCGATTCCTTTTGCACTTTGCCGCCCCGTTTCCTACTATAAATCAGCATAGCAAAAGAAATTTCCGAGCAACCATAAAAAAAAGCGGCCATGCCCAGACATCCCCGCGCCACCGCCCTCTGGCTCCTCATCTTTGTCACGGCCCTGCTCTGGTCGGCGTTCCAGCCCTTCGACCGCCTCACCTGGCTGCTTGAGGTGCTGCCGGCGCTCATCGGCCTGGCGGTGCTCGCCGCCACCCATACAACCTTCCCCCTCACCCCGCTCACTTACTGGCTGATCCTCGTCCATGCGGTGATCCTGATGATCGGCGGCCATTACACCTACGCGCAGGTGCCGCTGTTCAACTGGCTGCGCGATGCCCTCGACCTCTCCCGCAACCACTACGACCGGCTGGGGCATCTGGCGCAAGGCTTTGTGCCGGCGATCATCGCCCGCGAGATCCTCCTCCGCCGCTCCCCGCTTGTGCGGGGCAAATGGCTCTTCTTCATCGTCGTCTGCATCTGCCTGGCGATCAGCGCCGTCTACGAGTTCATCGAATGGTGGGTGGCCCTGGCCATCGGCCTCGACGCCGAGGCCTTCCTCGGCCTGCAGGGCGACGTCTGGGACACCCAGACCGATATGTTCCTGGCGATGATCGGCGCGATCGCAGCCCTGCTGACCATGACCCGCCACCATGACCACCAGCTGCGGCAACTGGACAATGAGTTGCAAAAGAGCGCCGGACCAAGTAGATGATGTATGCGCCGGCACCGCGCGCCAAAAAAATTCCACCCGCAAGGAAACGGCCATTCCCTTTGATTTCGATACCGTCATTGACCGGCGGCAGACAGACAGCCTCAAGTGGGAGCGCTACCGGGATCGCGACATCCTCCCCCTGTGGGTGGCGGATATGGATTTCCGTTCGCCGCCGGCGGTGATCGAGGCGCTGCGCGCCAAGGTCGAGCACGGCGTCTTCGGCTACACCCTGCCGCCGCGGGCACTGGTCGAGACGGTGGTCGGGATGCTGGCCGAGGAGTTCGGCTGGCAGGTGGAGCCGGGCTGGCTGGTCTGGCTGCCGGGATTGGTGACCGGCCTCAACATCGCCTGCCGGGCGGTGGGCGAGAGCGGCGACGCGGTGCTGACCCTGACCCCGGTCTACCCGCCCTTCCTGAGCGCGCCGGGCCTGTCGGGCAGGACACTGCTCACCGTGCCGCTTGCCGAGGCAAACGGCCGCTGGACCATCGACCTTGCAGCCCTGGCCGCGGCGATCACCCCCCGCACCCGGCTGCTGCTCCTCTGCAACCCGCACAACCCGGTGGGACGGATTTTTGACCGCGACGAACTGGACGGGCTTGCGGCCATCGCCGCACAACACGATCTCGTGGTCTGCGCCGACGAGATCCACAACGGCCTGCTGCTCGACCCGGACAAGCGGCACATCCCCTTCGCCACCCTGGGGCCGGATGCCGCGCAACGGACCATCACCCTCATCGCCCCCAGCAAGACCTTCAACCTGCCGGGGCTGGGCTGCTCGCTGGCGATCATCGCCGACCGCGCCCTGCGCACCCGCTTCCAGAGCGCCATGGCCGGGATCGTGCCCCATGTCAACACGCTGGGCTACACCGCCGCCCTGGCCGCCTACCGGGACAGCCGGGAGTGGCGGGCGGCGCTGCTCGACTACCTGCGCGGCAACCGCCGGCTGGTCGCCGAGGCGGTGGCCGGGATGGACGGCATCGCCATGGCACCGGTTGAGGCCACCTATCTGGCCTGGCTCGACTGCCGGCAGACCGGCCTTGCCGACCCGGCACATTTTTTTGAACAGGCGGGCGTCGGCCTTTCCGACGGCCGCGAATTCGGCGGCGCGGGCTTTGTCCGGCTCAACTTCGGCTGCCCCCGCGCCACCTTGCAAACCGCCCTCGCGCGGATGCGGCAGGTTATGCCTGCCCGCCGCTAACCCTCTGGAGACCTGGATGTTCGCCTATCAGAAAACCAACCGCTACTTCGCCCAGTTTGCCGACAGCCTGGAACCCATCGGCGGCGAAGAGCTTGCCGAACTGGGCGGCCGCGATGTCAAACCCGTTTACCGCGGCGCCTATTTCGACGCCGATCCGGCCGACCTGTACCGGATCGTCTACCGGACCAGGCTGTCAACCCGGATCCTCGCCCAGCTCCTCAAATTCGACTGCCATTCCACCAAGTATCTCTACAAGACCGCCCGCAACATCGACTGGAACAAACTCTTCGGCCCCACCACCACCTTTGCCGTCGACGCCATCACCGTCAACAGCAGCATCAAGCACTCCCAGTACGCCGCCCTCTGCCTGAAGGACGCCATCGTCGACCATTTCCGGGAAGCGACCGGCGACCGCCCCAACGTCGACACCGACAGCCCGGACCTGCTGCTGAACCTGCATATCGACCGCAACAAGGCCGCGATCAGCATCGACACCTCGGGTGGCTCGCTGCACCGGCGCGGCTACCGGAAGGAGTCGGTGGAGGCGCCGATGCAGGAAACCCTGGCCGCGGCCATCATCCGCCTCACCGGCTGGCAGGGCGAGCGGCCGCTCATCGACCCCATGTGCGGCTCCGGCACCCTGTTGGCCGAGGCGATGATGGTGGCGGCCAAGATCCCGGCCGGTCACCTGCGGCCGCGGTTCGGCCTCGAGGCCCTGCCCGACTTCGATAAATCGCTCTGGCAGCGCACCCGCACGGAGGCCGATGCCAAGATCGAAAAACTGCCCAAGGGGCTGATCAGCGGCAGCGATCTCTCCTTCGACGCCGTCCAGGCCGCCAAGGCCAACCTCGCCATGCTGCCCGGCGGCCGTGGGGTACAACTGGCCGTGCGCCGCATGCAGGCCATCGAACAAATCACCGACAGCGTCATCGTCATGAACCCGCCCTACGGCCTCCGCCTGGAAAAGGGGAGCGACATGGGGGCGTTCATCAAGGAGATCGGCGATTTCCTCAAACAGCGCTGCACCGGCTCCTCGGCCTTCATCTACCTGGGCGACCGGGTACTCGCCAAATCGGTGGGGCTTAAACCCGCCTGGAAAAAACCGCTCAAGAACGGCGGCCTGGACGGGTTGCTGCTCAAATACGATCTGTATTAGCAGCGGCTGCAAATTTCTTTTTCGCACTGCCGCAAACCGCAAAAAAATCCTGTAAAACATTATCCATTTCTTGTAGCATTAAACGATAATCATCTCTGAATTCCCCATAAATCCAAATCAATAAGGGTGTTCTTATGTCTTTCACCTGCAACCTCAAACAAAAGATGTTGTTTCCCCTCCTTGCCTCGGTGATCCTTTCCGCCCTGATCGGCGCGCCGTTCGTCGTCCAGAAGCTGAATGCCCTCAAGACCAGAAATCTCGCCTACCGGGTGAATGCCAAGAAGGCGGAGATCGATCGGGCAATCACCGAAACCGGCAAGGACGCGATCAAGGTTGCCGCCCTGTTCAGCCAGCACCCCTCGGTGCTTAATGCCTACGAACTGGCGCACGGCGGCAATATCGACGACGAGAACGACAGTGCCGGCCAGGAGGCGCGGGAGTTGCTGCGAGCCGATCTGGGCCCGATCATGAACGGGTATGCCGCCTTTGCCGGACGCAAGCTGCAACTGCACTTCCACCTCCCCAACGGCCGCAGCCTGGCCCGCATGTGGAAGAAGAAACAGGTCACCCGCAAAGGGGTTGACGCCGACGTCTCCGACGACATCTCAAGCTTTCGCAAAACGGTGCTGGACGTCAACAAGAGCGGCTCCCCTCTGAGCGGTATCGAACTTGGCCGTGGCGGATTTGTTGTTCGCGGCCTGGTCCCGATCAAGAGCAACGACGGCCGGCAACTCGGGTCGGCCGAAGTACTGGTCGACTTCAACCCCATCTTCCAAGGCGCGGTGGGCGAAGGGCAGAAGATGCTCCTCTACATGAACGCCGAAAACCTCTCCGTCACACGCCAGTTGCAGGATGCAAAAAAATATCCGGTCCTCGACAATAAATTTGTCCTGGTCGCCGGCACCAAGGAAGGCGTCGTCGAAAAACAGGTTTCAACCTCTCTGCTTGAGAAGGGGCAATCTGCGGTAACGATTGCCGAAACGAACGACCATGCCCTCGCCTCCTTCCCGGTCAACGACTACCAGGGCAAACAGATCGGGGTGATGGTTCTCTCTCTTGACACCACCCAGCTGATCGCCGGCAATCGCTCGGTGCTGATCGTCCTTGCCGGCATCGGCACCTTCATCCTGCTGCTGATCGTCGCCGTCAACTACACCGCCTTGATCAAGGCGGTAATTACGCCCGTCAACCGCATCTCGGCAACCCTCAACGCCACCGCCACCCAGGTCGCCAACTCTTCCAGCCAGATCACCAGCGGCAGCCAGATTCTTGCCGAGGGCGCCTCCGAGGCGGCCGCCTCCATAGAAGAGACCTCGGCCTCCCTGGAGGAAATCTCCTCGATGAGCCGGCGCAACGCCGAGCACGCCATCGAAGCTGATGGCCTGATGCGCGAATCGACAACGCAGATCACCGCCGCCAACGATTCCATGGCCGAGTTGACCCAATCCATGGAGAAGATCGCCAAGGGCAGCGAAGAGACCTTCAAGATCATCAAGACCATCGACGACATCGCGTTCCAGACCAACCTGCTGGCCTTGAACGCGGCCGTGGAGGCGGCACGGGCCGGCGAGGCCGGAGCGGGCTTCGCGGTGGTCGCCGACGAGGTGCGGAACCTCGCCATGCGGGCGGCGGATGCAGCGCGTAACACCGCCGAGATGATCGAAACAACGGTGGGCAACGTCAAGAAAGGTGCGGAACTGGTCGCCGGCACCAACGAGGCGTTTCAGGTGGTGCTGACCAGCAGCGCTAAGGTGGCGCAACTGGTGGGCGAAATCGCCACCGCCAGCAAGGAACAGACCACCGGCATCGACCAGATCAACCACGCCGTCACCGACCTGGATAAGGTTACCCAGCAGAATGCCGCCAATGCCGAAGAGTCGGCCGCCTCGGCCCAGGAGCTGAACGCCATGGCCACCCAGATGCACGCGGTGGCGGCGGAGCTCGACGCCCTGATCTGCGCGACCAACGCCGCGGCGCAGACCGAGATCCCCCAAGCAAAGCACAAACGCCGCCTGCTGAACTGATCACCCCCTGCCTCATGCCGTCCCCGCCCGACCTCGCCCTGTGCGATGGTCGGGCTTTTTTTTGCGCGCCCGCGCCCTGGCGGCAAAAAAACATTTTTGTAAAACCCACCCCCCTTTACTCACAAAAACGTTAACGCATCTCACCCCCACCCCCGCTGAACGCAACAGCAAAACACGCGATATCGACACGATAGGCTGAAAACAATCCCCTGCCGTCCGTCGGCACCCTTCTTGCAACATCCCGCCGAAACACCATCACCACCGACAACGATCAATCAAGAGGTTTTTTTCATGCGCCTGCGCAATACCGCCCTCGGCCTTGCCCCGCTCCTTGCCCTGCTCCCGCAAACCGTCCTTGCCGCCGAGATGCCGGCGGTGGACACCGGCACCACCGCCTGGATGCTCACCTCCACCGCCCTGGTGCTGCTGATGGTGCCGGGCCTGGCGATGTTTTACGGCGGCCTGGTCAGGACCAAGAACGTCCTCGGCACCATGATGCACAGCTTCATCTCCATCTCCATCATCGGCGTCCTCTGGACGGTCTGCGGCTACGCCCTCACCTTCGGCCAGAACGCCCTGGGCGGCTTCATCGGCTGGAACCCGGATTACGTGCTGCTCAAAGGGCTGGACAACGCGATCACCAACGGGGTGCCGGACTACGTGCTGGCCATGTTCCAGGGCAAGTTCGCCATCATCACCCCGGCCCTGATCAGCGGCGCCCTGGCCGAGCGGGTCTACTTCCGGGGCTACAGCCTCTTCATCGTTCTCTGGTTCCTCTTCGTCTACTGCCCCTTGTGCCACTGGATCTGGGCGCCGGACGGCTGGCTCTTCAACTACGGCGCGGCCGGGGTCATCGATCTGGCCGGCGGCCTGGTCATCCATGTTTCGGCGGGCACCAGCGCGCTGATCGTCGCCCTCTTCCTCGGCCCCCGCCGGGGCTACCCCAAACACGCCATGCACCCCAACAATCTGGTCATGACCATGATGGGCGCGGGCCTCCTCTGGGTCGGCTGGTTCGGCTTCAACGCCGGTTCCACCATCCACAGCGGCCTCGACACTGCCCGGGCCCTGACCATGACCCAGGTTTCCGCCGCCAGCGGCGCCCTCACCTGGCTCATTATTGAGGCGCTGGTCTTCAAGAAGGCCACCTCCCTGGGCTTCGTCTCCGGCGTGCTCGCC
>JAOUHH010000096.1 GCA_029865195.1 Desulfobulbaceae bacterium | reverse complement strand
GTGTCGATGCGCGTACCCTGAATATCGTCACCGTTCCCAAGGATGCCGACGCCCTGTTCGCGCTTGCCCTGGGACATGTGGATATGGCCCTGGTCGGCAAGCGCAGCATTGCGCAGATCGGCGAGATCAACCCGAAGATACTGTTGTCGGTGCAGCCCCTGGCTGAATCCGCGCCCATTGCCGGGCCTATTCTCTGTTACGCCAAGGGCAGGGTGGAGGTGGCGGTTGTCGAACAACTGAAGGGGCTGCTGCAAAAGAAACCAAATGGTGCCAATGTTCTGGAAATATTACAGATAGATGGCTGGAGGGTGGTCGGTGAATAGAATTATCCCGGCGATCTTGATATGGTCCCTGCTTGCCCTTTCGGCAACGGTGGCTTGCGCCGCGTCTGGACCGGTTGTCATTCTCCTCAGCGATGATGAAACGGCCTATTCGCTGCCGGTGGCAACCTTCAGGGCCGAGTTCGAGGGGCCGGTACAGATCTTCAATCTGGAGGGCGATGTGGATCGGGCCGAGAAGGTGATGGGCGAGATTCTCGCCCTCGATCCCTCGCTGCTCTTTACCTTGGGCGCCAAGGCTTCCTATGTCGCCAAGATTTGGACCCGCGATCGTCCCGAATTGCCGGTTTTGTTCGCCATGGTGCTCAATTGGCAGCGCTACCGGCTCACCGAGGGGCAGGAAAACGTCTTCGGCATCGATTCGGGCGTGGAGCCGGGGGTGCAGTTCGCGCACATGCTGATGCTCTCTCCCGCCATCAAGCGGATCGGCGTCATCTACAATGCCGACCTCTCTAAGGAAACGGTGGTGCAGGCACGGGCCGCGGCCCAGGTGTTCGGGGTGGATCTCGTCGAACAGACGGTGAGTCGTTCCTCCGATCTCCAGCGGGCCTATCAGGAGATCAGCGGCCGGATCGACGGCCTGTTGATTCTCGCCGACCCCGTCGTCTACACCTTGGAGAACGTGGCCTGGCTCCAGTCGCGTTGCATGCGTGATCAACTGATCTGCGTCGGACAATCGGAAAACGTCGCCAAAACCGGCATCTTGATGGCCATTGATCCGGATGTGCCCAATATCGGCGCCCAGGCCGCCGCCATGGCCCGGAGCGTACTGACCGGCAGGCAGAAACCCACGGACGTCGGGGTGATGCCGCCTCTCGGCACCCGCTTGTATCTCAACCTGCGGACCGCTCATAAGATCGGCCTGCAGCCCAGCCGGGCCGCGATCAACCTGGCGTCGGAAGTGTTTGACGAGCAATAATCCTTTTCCCGGAAGGAATCATGCGGAAAAACTTTCGGAACCTTTTCCGTCGCCCCTCCATCCGACTGTATTTCATTGTCATGAATATGGTCGTCCTCTGCCTCCTGTTCCCGTCGGTAAGTTTGCTGTTCATGCACGAGGAAAAGGGCTTTCGTGACGCCCAGCTTGAGCGGACCATCAGCCTGATGCGCGAAGGTCTGGAAAGCCGGGGGGCGGCCCTGGCCCACAGCATGGCCTTGAGCGCCGAGGAGGCGGTGGCCGGCTATGATTTCAATTTCTTAAATATCCTGGTCGCGCAGGTGGTGGACAGCGACCCGGAAATCCTTTACTGCGTGGTCATGGACAACCAGAATCGGGCCGTGGTGCATTCCCTTCCCGGTCAGGTCGGGGTTGAGTTGACCGGCGAGCTCGACCGGCGGGCTGAAAAGATTCTGCACAGCGAGTTTCCGGCCACGCGTCCCATTGGCCGCAAGGTGACCCCGGTTCGTTTTTTTCAGGGATGGGTGGGCAATGGCGAGCAGGAGGTTTTGGAGGCGATCGTGCCCCTGTACAGCGGCAATCAGTGCTGGGGTGGGATTCGGCTTGGTTTCTCCCTTGCGGCCCACCAGCGCCAGATCCGTCAGACCGAGTCGGAATGGGCCGCGCGCATGGACCATTTCCAGATTTACTTTCTGACCCTGACCGCATTCTTTTTTTCCGTCGGCGCCCTCGTTGCCGCCATCTTCACCCGTTATTTCGAACGGACCATGCACAATCTCAACGACGGCGTCCTGCGGGTAAGCCTCGGCGATCTCGATCACGCCATCACGCAACCGGATATGGTGTGCGCCGAGGTGATGGCGCTTTCCCATGCCTTCAACACCATGACCGACAAGCTGCGAACCTCGTACCGGCAGCTTGATGAATACAGCAAGGGATTGGAACAGAAGGTCGAGGAGCGGACCGCGGCCCTCCGGGAGGCGCAGGCTTACTTGCTGCAGCAGGCCCATGAGGCGGGAATGGCGGAGATGGCGGTGGGCATTCTGCATAACATCGGCAATGCCATCACCCCTGCCAAGGTTGGCGCCACCATGGTTCTGAAGCGGATTGAGGAAAGCCCGGTGCGGCGCCATGCCGGCGAGGCGGTGCGGCAACTGGATGGGGTGGTTACCGCGGCGGTGGCGGACCCGCAGGAGCGAGAGCGGCTACTGGGCATCCTCCATCTGCTGCCGGCCGGCATCGAGGACGAATACGGGCGGTTGGGCCAGGAGGTGTTGCGGATCCGCGACAAACAGGAGCATATCGAGAGCATCATCAAACTGCAGATGCGCTATGCCAGACTGGTGGGGGCATCCACCGTCGTTGATGTCAACCGGTTGCTGGAGGATGCCCTGCGGATGATGGAACAAGCCCTGAATAAGCGAGAGGTTCGGGTGGAAAAGGATTTCGCCGAGGTGCCACCGGTGCAAGTCGAGGAGACCAAGCTCCTGCAGGTGTTCGTCAACTTGATCAAGAACGGTTACCAGGCCATGGACGGGAATCCGCCAGCGCAACGTTGCCTGCAACTTGCAACCTTCTTCGAGGCCGGGGAGCCGGGGTGGGTGGTATTCCGGATCAGGGATGCGGGCGTCGGCTTTTCGCCCGAGGAGGAAAAAATGCTTTTTTCCTTCGGTTACTCAACCAAGGAGAAGGGGTCCGGATTCGGGCTGCACTCCTGCGCCAATTACCTGATCGCCAACGGCGCCACCATCTCTGCCGCCAGTCAGGGCAAGGGGAAGGGGGCGGAGTTCATAGTTCGTCTGCTGCCGGTGGGCGGAGACGCTGCAGACGGCGTACACTCGTGAGAGAATAGGATTTTTTCTAAGCAAAAAACTGATGGGGATGATAAGCATTAGTTCGTGGTAGGTTGACGCAACGCTTGCAATTGCTGTCGAGGAATTATGGACGATTTTAATAGACGAATCCTGGTCATCGATGACGACAAGGAAATCTGGCGGGCTTACCGCGATGTGTTGCTGCCCATGGACAGTGAAGACACGCCGGGAAATCAGATGGCGCGGTTGCTGGACCCGGCTGCTGCGGCGGCGGATTCCGGGTCCCCGCCACGCTTCGAGATGTCTTTTGCCCCCCAGGGGCAGGAAGGCTTTGCCATGGTCGAGGCGGGGATCCGTGATGACGCTTCCTATGCGGTGGCCTTTATCGACATCCGGATGCCGCCCGGTTGGGACGGTATGAAAACGGCGGCGGAGATCCGGCGTGTTGACCCCAACATCGAGATCGTCATTGTCACCGCCTTTTCCGATCATACCCAGGATGAGATCGTCAAGGTGGTCGGCGCCCCGGACAAGCTGCTTTTCCTGCGCAAGCCCTTTGATGCCGACGAACTGAAGCAGATCGCCATTTCGCTGATCGAGAAGTGGAATATCGGCCGTCGGGAGGAGGCGCAGCGTCGCGACCTGCAAACCATCCTCCGCACCACCCCGGCGGCGATCTTCACTGTCGACTGCGATCGAATCGTTCGCTCCTGGAATCCCGCCGCCGAACGGATAACCGGTTATTCGGAGGTTGAGGTCTTCGGCCTGCCGTGTCCCTTCAATACCACCCTCGCCACCGGTGTTTGCCGGCACTGCCTTTTGACCGATCGGCAGAGTCCTGAAATCGAGCGAACCCGCGAGATCCGTTTTGCCAACAAGAACGGCGAGATGAAGACCATCCTGATCCGCCTCTCCCGGATTCTGGATCGTAACGGCAAATTCGTCAAGGCGGTGGAGAGCTTTTGGGACATCACCGCCCTCAAGGAGGCGGAGATCGCCCTCCATGATTCCGAGGAACGGTTTCGCGCCCTGGTGGAAACCACCAGCGACATGGTCTGGGAGGTGGATGGGGAGGGTTTGTTCACCTATTGCTCGCCGGTCTGTGAAGAGATCTACGGTTATCGGCCGGCTGAATTGCTGGGAACACCGATTTTCGGTGATCTGTCCGACTCCGAAGACCGCGATTTTTTCGCTGGCCTGTTCAAGGCGTGTATGCAGAGCAGTGAGGGGTTTAGGTCGGTGGGGCGCCGTTGTCGCCGTGCCGACGGCCAGTTGGTCTATGTCGATTCCAGCGCGGAGCCGGTGGTCGACGGCATGGGTAAACTGGTTGGTTTTCGAGGTATTGACCGTGATATCACCGGCCGGAAAAAGCGTGAGGAAGAGAAGGCGCGTCTTGAGGAGCAGTATCGGCAGAGTCAGAAGATGGAGTCTTTGGGAACCCTGGCCGGCGGCATCGCCCATGATCTCAACAATGTGCTGACCCCGATCATGTGCAATGCCGAGTTGACCATGCTGCTGCTCGACCCCGACCATCCGGCGACCAAAAAGGTTAAAGATATCACCAAGTGCGTTGATCGGGCCTCGGACCTGATCCGTAAGATCCTGGCCTTCAGCCGCAAGCAGGTGTTGCAGCCGACGGCGCAGGACCTCAACGGCCTGATTGATGATTTCAGCAAGATTCTGCGTCGGCTGATCCGTGAGGATATCGAAATGGTTGTCGAGCTGGATGCCGACTTGCTGCCGGTGAGCGGAGATGCCGGCCAGTTGGAGCAGATCCTCATGAATCTGGTGGTTAACGCCGGGGACGCTGTTTCCGGCAACGGCCGAATCTCCATCCGGACCAGCAATGTCACGGTGGCCCCAGATCAACTGTTGGATGTGGACAACAAGCCCATTGTCGGTGACTTCGCGGTGCTGGCCGTCAGCGACAACGGCTCGGGGATGGACCAGGAAACCATGAAGCGGATATTCGAGCCCTTTTTCACCACCAAGGAGGTGGGCAAGGGAACCGGCATGGGGCTCTCCACCGTCTATGGCATCGTTCAGCAGCACAAGGGGCATCTGAGGATCGAAACAACGGTGGGCGCGGGCACCACCTTTTATGTTTATCTGCAACAGACGACCAGGCGGAAGGCGCCGGAAGAGAAGCCAGAAGGGGTGCGAGATGTCACCGGCCATGAAACCATTCTGCTGGCCGAGGACGATCCAGGCGTCAGGGATGTTGCCGCCACGACCTTGCGGGAATATGGTTATCGGGTGATCGAGGCGGCAAGCGGCGGAGACGCGGTCAAGGCGTTTGCCACGGTCGGTGGAGCGATTGATATGCTGCTCACCGATGTGATCATGCCGGGCATCCACGGTGACCAGGTGGCCAAGACCATCCGTGAGAGCAAGCCCGGGTTGCCGGTACTTTATGTCAGCGGCTACACCTTTGAAATGTCGGCCAAGGATCTGGAAAACGATGGGAACTCAATGTTCCTGCAGAAGCCGTTCCGGCAGGTGGTCTTGCTGCAGGCGGTGCGTAACCTCCTGGACCGGTCAGGCAATGATTCCTGACCCTTCGGTTGGATGTTGACCCGGGTTTTGGATTGGTGACTCGTGTGGTGGCTTTTACGCCTGAATGCTGGTGATTAAGCAAGGAGGGAAATGGATGCGGAGCGTATTGCGAGGAGAAGGGAAGAAAGGCATGATGGCCGGGATTGCGGTATCGGCGGCCTTGATGGCGAACTGGGGGGTGGCCGATGCCGCTACCACTGCCGATGAAAAATTGCAGGCGGTGCAGGAGATGTTCTCTTCCAAATACCAGGAGGAGGATTACTACCGCACCGATCGGCTGCTGCTCACCGCCACCGGCAACCTTCAATCCCTCCATAAGGCGCCGGCGGTGGCCTCGGTGATCACCGCCGAGGAGATCGAGCAGATGGGCGCGACTTCCCTGGATGAGGTGCTGGAATCCGTGCCCGGCCTCCATGTGGGTATCTCCACCAAGAACCGGATGGCGCCGCTCTACTCCGTCCGCGGCATCCACACCAGCATCAATCCGCAGGTGTTGCTGATGGTCAACGGCTTGCCGGTTACCTACACCTACACCGGCGGCCGCCCCGAAACCTTCAAGATGCCGGTGACCGCTATCTCGCGGGTGGAGGTGATTCGCGGGCCCGGTTCGGCGGTGCACGGCGCCGATGCCTTTGCCGGGGTGATCAACGTCATCACCAAGAAGAGCTACGAGATCGACGGCACCGCGATGGGGGTGCGAGGCGGCTCCTTCGACAGCCGCGGCGCCTGGTTGCAGCACGGCGGTAAATTGGGGAGTTGGGACGTGGCCATGACCTTGGAGCATATGGCCAGCAGCGGCGACCCGGACCGGATCGTCGACAGCGACCTGCAGACGCTTTTGGGGCCGAACGCCTCGCTGGCCCCAGGAGAGGTGGACAGCAATTACAAAATATGGGACGGCTCGCTGGAGCTCTCCCGCGGCAACTGGACCATGCGGTTCTGGAACTGGCTCCAGGATGAGGGGGGCATCGGCCTCGGTGTGGCCCAGGCCTTGGCGCCTCTGAACAACGAAAAGGTCGAGCGGTTCCAGGCCGATGTTACTTACCGGGCCGAGGATATCCTGCCCGAATGGGACATGAGCGCCCGGTTGAGCTACGTCTATTTGTACGACGACGCCTTCTTTCATCTCCTGCCGCCGGGCGCCGTGGTGCCTGTCGGTGACGATGGCAATATCGATTTTGTCCCGCCGTGGGCAGGGTTTGTCGCCTTTCCGGATGGTATCATCGGCAACCCTATTGTCACCGAGCACCAGAGCGGCCTGGACCTCACCGCCTTCTATTCCGGTCTCAACAAGCATCTCTGGCGGTTCGGCACCGGCTTCAAATACATGGTCGATATAACCGAGGAGTCCAAGAACTTCGGCCCCGGCACCGCTCTGGAGGGGGGGGCGCCGCCGGCGGTGCAGGACGGCACCCTGACCGAGGTCACGCAAGCGGATATCTTCATGCAAAACCAGCGGCGCCAGATCGTCTATTGTTCCATTCAGGACGAGTGGTCTTTTGCCAAGAAGTGGCAGCTTACCGGCGGCGTCCGTTTCGACCATTACTCGGATTTCGGTAATACCGTCAACCCCAGGGCGGCCCTGGTCTGGGAAACAACCCCGACGCTCACCAGCAAGCTGCTCTACGGCAAGGCCTTCCGGCCGCCTTCCCTGGTGGAGCAGTTCGCCACCAACAATCCATCCGCGCAGGGGAATCCCGATCTCGAGCCTGAAACCATCGAAACCTATGAACTTGCCTTCGACTATCAGGCCACGCCTTCCTTGCGGCTGATGTTCAATCTTTTCGCCTATGAGATTGAGGATCTCATTGAAATGGTTCCCGACCCGGCCCCTTCTGCGACCAGCACCTCCCAGAACAACAAGAATCAGAAAGGGCACGGTTACGAACTGGAGGCGGATTGGGCGGCCACCGACACCCTGCGCTTGCGCGGGAATTTTTCTTATCAACGCTCCCAGGACAAAGATACCGACACATTGGTTGCCGAAGCGCCCGGTTGGCAGCTCTTCCTGGACGGCTACTGGGAGTTTCTCCCCAAGTGGGGGCTTGACACCCAGGTTGTCTGGGTGGGGGATCGCCGTCGCAACATGGTCGACGAACAGGCGGTAACCAACCCCTATCCGGTGCGCGCCGAGATCGACGACTATCTCCTCACCCACCTTACCCTCCATCGCAAGAAGATCGCCGGCCACTGGGATGCGACCCTGGCGGTGCGGAATCTTTTTGACGTCGATGCGCGGGAGCCCGGCCCCACCACCACTCAGGGCGATTTTCCTTTGCCCGGGCGGAGCATTCTGGGGCAGTTGCGGTATTCGTTTTAGTTGAGGGTGAGGGGCAGACGGCATGCAGAAGGAAACGCCCCACGACGGCAAATGCGTCTCTGGACGGGGGGAGAGCGTGACCAGTATCTGGCAGGAGGAGGGCACGCCGGAGAATCCCTATCTGGCGGCATGTTGCCGTTGCCATGGCTATGATCTTCTGGAGCTGATGAGCAAGCGCAGCTTCGTTGATGTCCTCTTTCTTCTTTTCAATGGGGAGCTGCCGAGTCCGGCGCAAAGGCGACTCCTCGAAACCCTGATGGTCGGCTGTATCAACCCCGGGCCACGGCATCCGGCTACGTGGGCGGTGATGAATGCCGCAGTGAGCAAAACCGATCATGCGCATCTGCTGCCCATCGGCCTGTCGGTTTTGGGAGGGGCATGCGGCGGCGATGAGGTGGGACGGGCGATGCGCTTTCTGCGCAAAAATCAGCAAAGGGAGCCCGGTCAACTGGCAGTTGAGTTATTGCGGAGCGTTGAACGTCCCCGTGAGGGAGATTGGCATCTAGCCCCAGGATTCGGAAGTCGTTTCGGTGCCATTGATCCATTGCCGCGCCAGATTGTCGACCAATGTCAAAAGGTTGTGCCGGATGGTACGGCCATCCGCTGGGGCAGCGGCTTTGCCGACGCCATTGCCGCGCACCAGCAGGGTTGGTTGACAGCCGGGGTGGTTGCCGCCGTCCTTTGTGACCTCGGTTTTGATGCTGCGGCAGGGGCCGGCCTTTATCAGATAATCTGCGCCCCTGGCCTGCTGGCCCACGGCGTCGAGCTTGCCGAAAAGCCGCTGACTGCCATGCCCTTCTTGATGGATGAGGAACGCTATGTCATCGCCCCGGAAGCAAAGTCCAGTGACGATTGATCTCTCTCTCTGGGACAGGTCTCGGGGGCGTATCCTTGCCGGCAAGGGTGGGTGGGTGCCGACCAAGGGGCTTGTTTACAGCCACGGCTACTCGTTGTTGACCGATTTGGTCGGCAAGAAGAGCTTTTTCGAGGTGCTGGTCCTTAATGTCACCGGTCGTTTGCCGGAACCGCGATTGGCGCAGTGGCTGGAGGGGCTGTTTCTCTGTCTCAGCTGGCCGGATGCCAGGATCTGGTGCAATCAGGTCGGCGCACTCGCCGGCACCATGGGGACTTCACCGGTTGCGGCTGTCGCTGCCGGTGTTTTGGCGTCTGATTCCCGGATGTACGGCCCCGGGGTGATGATGGCCTGCGTCCGGTTTATCGACGAGGCGTTGTCGTGGCACCAAGGGGAGGAGATGTGCGGTGCAGAAATAATCGTGAGGTACCAGGAGAGGGTGAAAAAGGCTGTCCCGCAGATTCCCGGCTACCGGCGACCGGTGCCGCAGAACGGTGCCCACCAGGCATCAACGCGCAGCCCTTTCGATGAACGGGTGGCGCCCATGAAACGGCTGGCGCATCGCCTGGGATATCAGGTTGGTCCGCGTCTGCGCCTGGCTCACAAGATCCATGCCCATATGCGTCAGAGCGGTG
>JAOUHH010000095.1 GCA_029865195.1 Desulfobulbaceae bacterium | reverse complement strand
GGCGTCAAGGGCCATCCGATAGGCGGCGGTCACCGCCTCTACATACCGCGCGCTCCGCATCCGCCCCTCAATCTTCAGGGAGGTAACCCCTGCCTCCCGCAGTTGCGGGATCAGATCGATCCCGCAAAGGTCATTCATGGAGAAAAGGTATCCCGACGGCGCGCCGCCCTTGCCCTTGCCGCTCCAGGTATAACGACGGCGGCACGGCTGTACGCACCTGCCGCGCAGGCCACTCTTGCCCCCCTGAAAACTGCTGAACAGACACAACCCCGAATAACTGAAGCAGAGCGCGCCATGGATGAAAACCTCCAACTCCACCTGATTCTGCCGGTGGATAGCGGCAATCTCGGGGATGGCCAGTTCACGGGCCAGCACCACCCGCTGGAACCCCATCTTGACAAACTGCCGGACCGCCGCCGAGTTATGCCCGGCAAGCAGGGTGCTGGCGTGCAGGCGCAGTTTCGGAAAATGGCGCCGGGCCAGATGATACAACCCCAGATCCTGCATGATCACGGCATCCACCCCCAGATGTTCAAATGCGGCCAGGGCATGGGTGGCGGCGGGGATTTCCTCCTCCTTCATGAGGCTGTTCATGGCCACGTAGACCTTGACCTCATGCTGGTGGGCATGATCGACCATCGCGGCGATCTCGGCCATGCCAAAATGCTTGGCCAAGGCACGGGCGTTCAGGGTAGGGGCGCCGATATAGACGGCATCGGCCCCCGCCGCCACGGCTGCCTCAAAGGCCTCGATGGAGCCGGCCGGGGCCAGCAGTTCCATGGGGCGACCAGCGTGCTTATCCGTTATCAAGGTCTTCACTGCCATCTTCTCCATTACCACCGCAATTTTTTGCCCCGCCTCGCGGCCGAACCCTTTCGAAAGAAACGAATCAACAGCACCCCGGCGCCAAAGCCGCCGACATGCGCCCACCAGGCCACCCCGCTTGCCGCCGCGCCGACCAAGATTTGCAGCCCCCCTTGGGCAAACTGCAACAGGAACCAGAGACCGAGAAAGAAATACGCCGGTATCTCGACCAGATAGAAAAAGATAAAGATCGGCACCAAGGTCAGAACCCGCGCCCGGGGATAGATGCAGAAGTAGCCGCCGAGGACCCCGGAAATAGCGCCACTCGCGCCCACCATGGGCACACCCGAACCGGGGGCAACCCACGTCTGCGCCGCCACCGAGGCCATGCCGCAGAGAAGATAAAACAGCAGATAGCGCCCGTGGCCCATGGCATCCTCGACATTGTCGCCGAAAATCCACAGCATCCACATGTTCCCGACCAGGTGCAGAATATTACCATGCAGAAACATGGAACTGAACACCGGCAGAAGCCTCGCCGGCGAGAGGACAAAATCAGCCGAGGCGAGAAACCTGGCCGGCACGAAACCATGCTCGACGAAAAGAGGACCTGCCGCCGCACCCTGGGCGGCCAAATAGCCGTACGCGACCAGATTGGCCACGATCAGGGCGATGTTGACGACCGGGAACAGCCGTGCCGGGATATCATCTTTCAGGGGAAACATACTGCTCCTGAGCGGTGGCGCGGCAACCCGGCCGGGTTACGGCAAGCGGGGAGGACCGACAATCACCGACAATGCCGATTCGGTGGCCGGCAGCGGCAACACGAAATAAAAGTTGTTGCCCTCCTCGGTGGGCTCGTAACCGACCACGCCGCCGTGGATATCCACCACCTGCTTGACGAAGGACAGGCCATGGCCGCTGCCGGGTTGGTCCCTGAACTGGTCGCTCCGGTACCCTTCGTCAAAGACGCTCGCCGCCTCCACGCGGTCAAGATGGCGACCGGTGGTGAAGACATTGAGCTTGATGCCGTGCCGCGACGGGCCGAAATAGTTGGCGACAAACTCCCGGCCATAGGTCATCGCCTTGCGGGGCCTACCGCGATGGTCGATGATCTCTTCCACGTATTTGAGGGCGTTGGAGAAAAAATTAGCATAGACCTGCGACAAGAGCCCCACATCGACAACCAGCAGCAGCTCTTCGCCACCCATGTCGACCGGCGGCTCGACTGCGATCCCGCGCGCGGCGAAACGACTGGCGAAGTGTTCCAGCTGCGGGGCGATGATCTCCTCCTCCACCTTGCAGTAACGGGGGCGGAGGACGAGATGCCCCTGTTGGAAATGATCGCGCCGGAACAGGCTCTCCAGGAAGAGGCTGGTGGTGGTATGGTGTTCCTGCAACTCGTGGTGCTGCTTGACAAGCTGCTGATGGAGACGGCCGATCCGGTCCAGCATGGCGTCGCAGGCATCATCCGGCTTGCGCACTTGCGCCTTGAACTCGGCCATCGCCACCTCGATCTCGGCGATTTCCGCCACGCTCTTCTTGAGATTGTTGAAGAGGTGGCGAAAATACATGTTGGGGACGATGACATTATGTTCAATGTCCATCACCAGGCCGTTGATGAATTTGAGATGGCGGATATTCTGCTGGGCGAGCAATCGGCTGTGCAGGGTGACGGCGATCCGGTTGACGAACTTATCAAGAAAGAAGAGATCCGCATCCGCGAGGCCTGCACCGCGTTTCACCACGAACAGGCCGAGGATACCCGCGGCCACCGGTGCATCCTGGCCAGAGGCCGCCTCCGTCCGCCGAATGGGCAGGATATGCGCGCCATCGGCATCATACGACTCACCGGTTACCCGGAGATAGGGAGGCGGCGGCACGGGTCCACCGGGCACCCCTGCGCTCGCGGAACAGGCAAGACGGAATTCATTGTCGATGTCGTCATGGAGATAGAGCGCGCAATCAAGCCCCAGACACTCACCGGGCGCGGCCACGCACAGCCGATAAAAATCCTGGATGGTGTCGAGCTCCTGGGCCAGATCGGCAAAGACCCTAAGCAGGACATTCTGACCGTAGCTGAAATTGAGGTGCCGGTAATCCTCTTCCTTCCGCCGAATCAGGGCGCGAATCCGCTCCAGATCGTCAGTACCGGCAGTCCGTTTCATAAAAAACCCTTTTCCCGCTCAGGAACGGCTCTCTAGAACCACCTCGTCGGTGCCGGCATTCTCACGCAACAGGACATGGACATGTTCATCGGCGAGCACCGAGACATCCAGACCGGTATAGTCCGGCTGAATCGGCAGCTCGCGGCCGCCCCGGTCAACCAGCACCGCCAGCTGCATGGTGCGCGGCCGCCCGAAATCCATGATCGCGTCCATGGCGGCGCGGATGGTGCGGCCGGTGAAGATCACGTCGTCGACGAGGATCAGGTTCATCTCGCCGACGGCAAAGGAGATATCGGTGGTCTTGACGATGGGATTCTGCGAAACAAGGCTCCAGTCGTCGCGGTAGAGGGTAATATCCAGGGTACCGGATTCGACCTTCCGTCCCTCCCGCGCCTCGATGATGGCGCGGAGACGGTCGGCGAGATAGACGCCACCGGTATGGATGCCGACGATGGCCAGTTTATCCACGCCGTGGTTACGCTCAACGATCTGCAGGGCGATCCGGTCCAGTGAGCGGGCAATATCCTCAGGCGACATGAGCTGACTGCGATGTGATGGCACGTTTATTCCCCCTTGCTCGTTTCAAAACCTTAACGCGCTTCGCGCGGCCCGAGAGGGACCGCGTGAAGCACCGATAAATGCTGCTATACGGACGGCCAGAAGGCATCGACCCCCTTGGCCGCCACCAGATTGATCGCCTCGGGGAACGCCTCGCATTCCACGGCAAAGACCTTGGCAGCGATATCCTTGGGCGTATCCTCGGCGGTGATCGGCACACATTTTTGCACCACGATCGGGCCTTCGTCATACACCTCGTTGGCAAAATGGACCGAACATCCGCTCACCTTGACGCCACGCTCCTTGACCGCGCGGTGCACCCGCATCCCGTAGAAGCCGGGCCCGCAGAAGGACGGGATCAGGGAGGGATGGATGTTGAGCACCGCCCGCTTCAACCGTTCCGGCGGCGCGTAGAGCTTGAGATACCCGGCCAGACAGACCAGCTCGACGTCATAATCGCGCAGGATGGCGTTGATGACGTCGTTGTCCGCGGCATGAAAGGCCGGATAGCCATACCGCTTCGCCTTCTCGAGCCCCAGCGCGTCGGCGACATTGGAGATCACCACCTGAATGGTGGCGTTCAGGGTGCCGGCGACAATCCGCTCGTGAAAGTTATCCAGCGTGCGGCCGGAGCCCGACAGGAGAACCGCGATCTTCATGCCACGCCCCTTACTTGAAATACGCGTTGGTAGAGACATCCACCTTGCCGAGCCAGGCGGCGATGGCGGTGTCGTATTTGCTGGTGAGCTCGAAAACCTTGACGCAGAGCTTGAAGCGGGTGGCCAGGGTGGTGTTGCCGGTTGCCTTGATCTCGGCCAAAACCTGAGGATAATCGGCCGGATCGACGATGACGGTGACGTCATGGAAGTTCTTGGCCGCGGCGCGCAGCATGGTGGGGCCGCCGATGTCGATGTTCTCGATGGCGTCCCCCAGGGTGCAACCTGCGTCAGCGGTTGCCTTGTCAAAGGCGTAGAGGTTGACGGCGATGATGTCGATGGGCTGCAGGCCGTGTTTGGCCATCTGCTCTTGATGGTCCTTGTTCTCGCGCTGGGCGAGGATGCCGCCGTGCACCTTGGGATGAAGGGTCTTCACCCGGCCGTCGAGCATCTCGGGAAAACCGGTGAACTCGGAGACATCGGTCACCTTGACCCCGTGGTCGCGGAGTTTCTTGGCGGTGCCGCCGGTGGAGAGGATATCGATCCCCAACGCCTCAAGCTCTTTGGCAAAGCCCTCGATGCCGGATTTGTCGGTGAGACTGATCAGCGCCCTGGTCACTTTCTTCATGCTACTTGCTCCTTTTGCAATTTCCGGGGCCGCGCTCACCACGACCCCAACTTGATATATTTGTTTCGTACCCGCCGCCATGCGGCAGTACTCAAGAACCATCAACGCAAGAGCTACTCATCCTTGCGGGTAAAACTCCTGATCAGCCGCCGGTCCCGCTTTGACGGCCGGTGTTCCGGGCCGCTCCGTTGGGCGGCCAACAGCCGGCGCTCCTCGCGATTGGCTTCCCGCACCGCCCTGCTGGCCTCGGTTTCGGCGTACAGGGTCTGTGCCTGCACGGCCGGCCCCCGTTTGTCGGAAAGGGCCAGCACCTCTACCACAAACGCGACTTCGCCCAGTTGAATCCGCAACGAATCGCCGACCGCCACCTGCCTTGCCGGCTTCACCCGCCCGCCGTTGACATGCACCTTGCCGCCGGAGACCGCCTGGGAGGCAAGGCCGCGGGTCTTGAAGAACCGCGCCGCCCACAACCATTTATCTATCCGAACCCCGTCGGCTACACCCAAACCGTTACTCCCGACCCGATGGCGACAAGCCGCATTTGATGTTATTCCGGCCGCGCACCGACAGGAACCGAAACTACCATATATATACACTTTCAGCCATCATCGTTCATCGCTTTTGATAAAAACCGTCACAGTTGCGCTCGCAAACGGCCGCTCACGGAGCTTGCCCACCGTCACCGGCGGCCGTAGCCGCGCGTCCAAGGCGGATACCGTACCACCGCGGCCGGCCAGAAACAGCTTGGCGCACCGCAAAAAAAACGGTAAAAAGGGCGCACCATGAAGATCAAGACCATCGGCATCAAAAACATTCGGTACCCCATCAAGGTCCGCGAGAAAAACGGCGGCCTTCAGGAAACCGTCGCCGGCATCAACCTGCGGGTATCCATGCCCCGTCAGTACAGAGGGTCCTGTGTTTCCACCTTCCTCTCGGTCCTCAACAAGTACCAAGACGCCTTGAGCGCGGAGATATTCCCAGACCTTCTGGCGGAAATCAAGGAAGAGCTCCAGGCCGAGTCCGCCCACATGGAGATGACCTTCCCCTACTTCATTGAAAAAACCGCACCGGTTTCCGATACCACCAGCCTCATGGAATACACCTGCCGCTTCACCGGCGGCATCGGCAAGGATGAGGAGTTCATCCTCTCCACCTGGGTGCCTACCACCACCCTCTGCCCCTGCTCCAAGGAGATCAGCGATTTCGGCGCCCATAACCAGCGGGCCGAGATCAACCTCAACGTCAAATGCCGCGGGTTCATCTGGGTCGAGGATCTGATCAAGATGGTTGAGGCCAGTGCCTCCTGCGAGGTGTTTGCCCTGCTCAAGCGGCCAGATGAAAAATACGTCACCGAAACGGCCTACAAAAACCCGATGTTCGTCGAGGATGTGGCCCGAAGGGTAGCCGAGACCGCCAGCCTCCACGAGGAGATATCCTGGTTCTCGGTGAGTGTCGAAAGCTTTGAATCCATCCACAAACACAGCGCCTACGCGTATATCGACAGCGACGAGATGCGTTGAACAGTAGCGCCTTTACGCATCGCACCCCACCCCCCGCCCCGCCAAACGCACAATAGCACTCCGTTCCGCCACGGATGACCGCAGGCCAAAAAAAAAGGCGTCATGGTCACGAAACCATAACGCCTTACTGTTCACATGGTGCCCGGAGCGAGAATCGAACTCGCACAATCCGAAGATCGAGGGATTTTAAGTCCCTTGCGTCTACCAGTTCCGCCATCCGGGCTTTCGGTGCTGACAATCCCGCGATTTCTATCACACAGGCATCCAAAAAGCAAGCCTCCGCTCAGCACCTGACCGCCGTTTTTCAGGCAAACGACCGACATAACCGGCACTGCCCGGCGGCTAATCCTCCAGAACGAGGCATCACATGACTGCCTTTCCGCGCCCTGCAACGGAGAAAGACCAATAAAACCCTTTCGCTTTCAACTAATATATTGGTATAAATTGGAGAAATTAAACTGCCCAACAACCCCACTAGGTTTCATTGGTCGTGACACAATCCGCCATCATCCCCATCATCGTAATCGCCTTCATCGCCCTGGCCATCATTATCATCCTCATCCAGAGCCCAGGGGAATCAAAGCCCCACCTGCTCTACGAGAAAAACTTCTCGATTCTTTCCGCCATGGAAAGATCCTTTCTCAAGGTTCTGGAACCGATGCTGGGAGACAAATACCTCATATACGCCAAGGTGCGCCTGGTGGATATCATCAAGATCCGCCCCAAGCCGGACCACGAACTATCCGCCGAAACCATGGCCAAGATCAACAACACCACGGTATCCTTTGTTCTCTGTAACACCTGGGATCATTCCATTGCGGGCATCATCGATCTGGCCAACAAGACCAGAACGACAAGCGATGACGACATGCCTGACGACTTCATCGACAATGCCGCGCTTGAAGCCGAATTGCCCCTGGTGCGGGTGCCATCCCGCCTGCAGTATAACCCTGAGGATATCAGCGATATCCTAGCAAAAAAAATCGAATTGCCCAAAGAGCCCGCTGACCACGCCAATGCCAACAAGTATGGCGACTGCCCCAGCTGCGGCGAACCGCTTACGCTGCTCAAGGCCAAACACGGGGAAAATATCGGCAAATACTTCCTTGGCTGCTCAAACTATCCGGAATGCAAGTACCTCTCCATGCTCAACGACAACGAAACCGAACCCACGGTAGCCAACGCCCTCCAGCCAATCGTCACGGATAAAACTGCCCCCCCCAAGGAAACAACATGAATACCGTCGAAACAAAAAACATGCCGGACCCGGAACGGGTAGCCTTTTTGCGCAGCCTGCCACTTGCCGTCAAACAGTCACTCAGCAAGGAAGAAGCAAACGCCTTCCTCTACGATCTGCCCTGGCCAGAAACCCTCTATGAAAAATTAAAGGATTTTATCGAAGAAGAGGAGTAATATGCCTTAATCTTACTTCTGTCGCCATGGCTTTGGGGGCCAAATGATCTGTATGCCGACAGAGGTTTCTCAGAAACATCTTACCTTCATACACCACGGCCACAAGCCAATGTGGTGAATCTAGAGTAACGTCATGGCCAACCAGGACAACCAACAACTGCTTGAAGTGTACCTGGAGACCGCACAAAACGGCGACCCACAATCACAGTTCAAGCTAGGCGTCATGTTCGAGAAGGGTATCGGGGTTATTGCCGACCCGACGGAAGCCCTCAAATGGTACCAGTTGGCCGCGGCGCAAAATAATCCTCGCGGGCTGGTAAACCTCGGTGCCATGTATAAAAACGGACGCGGCGTCGACCGTGACTACCAGGAGGCGATGCGATGGTATCGTCAGGCGGCCGATCAGGGCGATGCCATGGGGCAGTACAATCTCGGCCGCATGTACGAGGAAGGATGCGGCGTTGAGCAGGATCTCACCACCGCCATCCAATGGTATAAACTGGCCGCTGACCAAAATTTTGCCCCGGCGCATGTCAACATCGGACTGTTGTACAAAAACGGGCACGGCGTCACGCAGGATTACACCGAAGCGACAAACAGGTTCAGGGCGGCTGCGGAACAGGGCGACCCACGCGGGCAGTATAACCTTGGCGTAATGTACAAGAAGGGGTTGGGAGTCAAGGAAGACGAACGCGAGGCGATCAAATGGTACCGTAACGCCGCCGAGCAAGGGCATCTGGCCGCCCAAGTCAATCTAGGCGCAATGCACGAAAACGGCAGTGGCACCATCTACGATCTTGAGAAGGCCCTGAAATGGTACAACGTAGCCGCCGAACGTGGTTCCGCTGCCGCCCAGTACAGCATCGGCGCACTTTACGAGAAAGGTCTCGGCGTTAAGGAAGATCTAGAAAAAGCCATCCTTTATTACCGCAAGGCGGCCAAGCTTGGCTTCATACACGCCAAGAAGGCCCTGGAAAGAATCGGACAAGAATAACGAAGACCGCCAGTTTTGCCTTTCCCGATGATCCCGCCCCCTCTGCGGGACATTTCTAGTGGCAATTAAACACTTGACATGCTATTGTTTTTTGTTTCCGTCGATCCGCATATAATCATGCAACTACTGGCCGGCGGCTACCGCCCAAACTGAATATGCGGCTGTTGTTTCATGCCACCATAACGATCATGCCGCCAATCCGGCGCCGTCCTGCGGCCTAGAAAAGAGGCTACGCTGCGGCGACCATCGATTCCCGCCGCTCCACTCAAAAAAAATACACAGAAGGATTTACCCCTTGATACGTTCGCTTGTAAAAAACATCCGCGATCGCTTTCGCGGCAAGAAAGCAAAAGCAGCACAACAAGACACCCCGCAGGATGCGGCAACCATTGCCGCAGCAGCATCGACCTCCAAGCCACGCAAACCCAGACGCCGCCGCCTCGCCAAGGAGGCCTGCGCCCACAACGACGCCACCCTGACCCCGGAAGAAAGTCCGACCCCATGGGATATCTCCCAGTTCAAGGTGACGCCGGCCGCCGACAAATTCCGTTTCCACGACCTTGACCTGCCGGATGCAATCATGCATGCGATACACGATCTCGGTTTTCAGTACTGTACACCGATCCAGGCGGAGATCCTGCCCAAGGTGCTCGACGGCACCGACGCCACCGGCAAGGCGCAAACCGGTACCGGCAAAAGCGCCGCCTTTCTTACGGCCA
>JAOUHH010000318.1 GCA_029865195.1 Desulfobulbaceae bacterium | reverse complement strand
TGCCGCGATCTCGATATCGCCGCCGCCGTGGACGGGGTCGCCTGCGCCCGCTTTCTGGCTGCGCATTTGCAGGGGGCGTTTGTCCCCCTCGATGAAGAGCAAGGGGTGGCGAGGGTGATCTGGCAGGGCTATGAGATTGACTTTTCCCGCTTCCGGGATGGAACCGAGACCATCGAGGCGGATCTTGCCCGCCGTGATTTCACCATCAACAGCCTGGGGGTGGCGGTAGACGCTCAACGCGGCGGTCTGCAGCCGCCGTATGCGATCATCGATCCGCTGGGCGGTATGGACGATCTGGTGCAAGGCCTGGTGCGAGCCTGCGGCGATTTCGTTTTTCGGGCCGACCCACTGCGGCTGTTGCGCGCCTATCGCTTTGTCTCGTGCTTGGGATTGCAGTTGGAGGTCTCGACGGCAGATCGCATTGCCGCCGAGGCATTCCTGCTTGCCGGCACGGCCATGGAACGGGTCGCGGGCGAGCTCGACCTGATCATGGCCTCAGATCGTGCCTCCGAGGGAGTGGCGATGATGGCGGCGAACGGTCTGCTCTGGGGCATCTTCCCCGAGTTGCGTGCCGGTGACGGGATGGCGCAGCCGGCGAGTCATCACCTGGATGTATTCTCTCATAACCTCGAAGCGTTACGCCGCATGGAAGAGCTTCTTGCCGATCCGGGACACTGGTTTCCAGACCACGGACAACAGTTTGCCGACCATCTTGCCCATAACGGCAAGCGGGGCCGATGGCTGAAGTGGGCGGCCCTGTTTCATGATATCGCCAAGCCCGCCTGTCGTCGGCTCAGGGACGGGAGGGTCACCTTTTACAACCATGATCTCACCGGCGGCCTTTTTTTTGCCGAGATCGCCCGCCGCCTGCGCTGGAGTCGCACGGATGCCAAACAGGTGTGTCGGCTGATCGAGTTGCACATGTGGCCCTTTCATCTCTGTAACGCCCGCCGCCGCACCGAAATTACCCCCCGGGCCTGTCTGCGCCTGGTAAAGGCCGCAGGCCACGAATTGCCGGGGCTCTTTCTGCTGGCCATGGCCGACAGCCTGGCCGGTGCCGGGCCAGATAAGCCGGAGGGGATGGAGGCCGAACTTGCCGCGTTGTATGCGCAGGTGGATGCCGTCTATCAGCGGAGTATCCGGCCGGTGCTGGAACATCCGCGACTGCTCTCCGGTCATGACCTGATCAGGGACTTCGGCCTTCCCTCCGGCAAGATCATCGGCGAGATCCTTCAGGAATTGGAGGCGGCACAGGTGGCTGGCGAGATCGGTAGTCGAAGTGACGCCGAAGGGTGGGTGCGCTGTTTTCTCGATAATCGTAAATAATAAAAACCGATTGACCGCCTTCGCCGAGTCTTAGTAGAGTAAACATACTGTGAATACGGGTTTTTATGAAGGAGCGGAATTGCCGCCTACTGAAGAAAATGATTACTGTTCACTGGCCTTGGCGTTGGTCGGTTTTAGGTAGGATTTCATGAAGAATAAACAGCCTTCCGTTGGCCTCTGCTCCATCGTCGAATCGGTTAATGTCGAGGAGATGAAGCAGGCTATCCGCCAATATATCCTGAGTTATCAAGGGCGTGACCCCGACCGGGCCGACAAGCGTGACATCTGCAAGGCGATCTCCTTTGCCCTGCGCGATATCCTGGTCGCCAAATGGGTGGAGACCCAGAAGAGCTATTACGACAAGCATCAGAAGCGGGTCTATTATCTCTCCCTGGAATTCTTGATCGGAAGATCCCTTGGCAACAGCCTCGTCAATCTCGGCTTTTACGACAAGGCGGCCGAGGCGCTCAAGAAACTCGGTTACGATATCGAGGATCTGCGCGAGGAGGAAGAGGACGCTGCCCTCGGTAACGGCGGTCTGGGCCGTCTTGCCGCCTGCTTTCTGGATTCCTTCGCCACCCTCGGCATCCCCGCTTACGGGTACGGCATCCGCTATGAATACGGTCTCTTCTGCCAGCGACTGGTGGACGGCTTTCAGGTGGAAAGCCCGGACAACTGGCTGCGCTACGGCACCGCCTGGGAGTTCAAGCGGCCCCATTACCTCTTTCCCGTGCATTTCTATGGACGGGTGAACAGTTATACCGACAACCAGGGGCGTTACCGTGCCGACTGGATCGATACCGAGGAGGTAGTGGCCCTGGCCTGTGATTATCTGGTGCCGGGCTACAACAACGACCGGGTCATCAACATGCGGCTGTGGACCGCCAAGGCCTCCCGCGAGCTTGATCTCTCCTACTTCAACCGGGGCGAGTATATCGGCGCGGTAAAGAGCAAGGTGCGCTCGGAAACCATCTCCAAGCTTCTCTATCCCACCGACCATGTCCGTGAAGGCCGCGAACTGCGACTCAAGCAGCAGTATTTCTTCGTGGCCGCCACCTTTCAGGACATCTTTCGCCGCTACAAGAAAAAGAACAAGACCTTCGACAAGTTCAGCGACAAAATCGCCGTGCATCTCAACGATACCCATCCCGCCATTGCCATCCCCGAGCTGATGCGGCTGCTTGTGGACATCGAGGGGGTTGAGTGGGATAAGGCCTGGGATATCGCGGTCAAAACCTTTGCCTATACCAACCATACCCTGATGCCGGAGGCGTTGGAGACCTGGCCGGTGGTATTGCTCGGCCGGGTGTTGCCGAGGCATCTGGAGATCATCTACGAGATCAACCGCCGTTTTCTGGAAGAGGTCGCACGGCGCTATCCCGGTGATAGCGAGCGGCTGCAGCGGATGTCCATCATCGGAG
>JAOUHH010000094.1 GCA_029865195.1 Desulfobulbaceae bacterium | reverse complement strand
ACGATGATGGAGCGGCCGTTGTCCAGGTTGGTCACCTTGACGTAGGTGGGCAGCGGCAGGTACTTGTGGGCGGCGGAGTAGCCGGTGGGGATGAAGCGCTCGCCGTTGGCGGTCATGGTGCCGTCCTTCAGGCGGCTGGTCTCGTAGCCGTACCAGGAGGCGTAGCCCTCTTCCTGATAGCTCTCGGCCTCGGCCACCGACATCGGCACGTAGCGCTTCCCCTTGACGGTGTAGGGGGAGTTCTTCACCTTGCCGGCGCGGATGGCGTCCTTGGGCGGCAGATCGTCGATGGTCTCGATCTCGTCGTGGGCGAGGTCCCACTCCATGGGCGCCATCGCCACCTCGAAGGTGTACTCGCCGATCTTGTAGATCACCCAGGCGGTGCCGTCGATCACCTTGTAGGTTTTCACCGCCGTCCAGATCGCCCCCTTGACCAGACGCTTGGTGAGCCGGTACGGGGTGGTCACGGAACAGCCGGCCAGCAGGAACAGCAGCAGGACAAGAACCGCGGCGCACTTGATGGTGTTGGGCCGCTTGCTTTTTTCCATGGTCCCGTATTATAAAGGGAACGACCGAATTGCACACCCCTTTTTGCCAACGCCAACGGGAGTTTATCAGCCCATGCGCCGCCGCCGGCCGTTTTTTTCGCCCCTTTTGCTGCTCGCCTTCGCCCTGCTGCCGCTCCTGAGCGCGGTGCCTGCCTGGCCCGCCCCGCCCGGCCTGACCATAGGCGCGGGGCCGGACAGCCGCCAGCAGCTCGTCGTCGCCCTCGCCGCCCTGCTCCTCGAACACGAGGGGTACGAGGTCGCCATCCGCCCCGGCCTCGCCGAGGCGGAGCTGCGGCAGCGCCTTGTCCAGGGCGAGATCGACCTCTGCTTTCCGACCGGCCCGGACGAGCCGCAGGCCGAGGCCGAGGCCGGGGCCGTCGTCCGGCTGCCGCCCTTTGCCTACGCCGCAGGCCCGGTCATGCTGATGCGAAACGAGCAGGCGGCCGCACTCGGGATCGATTCCATCGGCCAGCTCGCCGACCGCTGCCGCGCCACCCCCGGCCGGTTGCGCCTCGACGGCCTCGATTCGGCCACCGCCCGCCAGCTCGCCCCCTACGCCCTGCCGATCCCCGCCGACCGGCCGCTGCCGGCAGCACTCCTCTACCACGCCCTCAAGAACAACCGGGTCGACGCGGCCCTGGGCCGGGCCGACGACGGCCGCATCGTCGCCTTCCGCCTGCGCGTGCTTGCCGACGACCGCAAGGCCTTGCCCGAACGGCACACCGCCCCGCTCATCCGCAAGGAAACCCTGGCCCGCCTCCCCAAGCTCGCCGAGGTCATCGCCCGCCTGCGCGCCCATCTCGACGACGAGGCGATCCGCCGCCTGCACGCCGGGGTGGAAATCGGCCACCGCGCGCCCCGCGCCCTGGCGCAGGAATGGCTGCGGGCTCGGAAACTGCTCTGAGCATCAGTCCTTCTCCGCCCTCACGGCCGGATTCTGCACGATCAGCAGCGGCTTCGACAGCCGCTGCGCCACCTCCTCGGCCAGGGAGCCCAGGAAGAGCCGCGACAACCCCACCGCCCGTGACGCCGCCATCACCAGCAGGTCGTGACTGTTGGCCAGCTTGACCACCGCCTGCACCCGCGCCTCGGTGGTAACCACCTGAAACTGCGCCTCCGAGGCGAGCTCCACCTTGCGCGCCCACGCCTTCAACTGCTCACGCGCCTCGAACTTCTTCGCGGCCACCGTCTCCGCCGGCAGCAACCGCATCAGGGTAAGCCGGTGCTTGCCCACCGCGGCCAGGGCCAGGATGATGTCGCGCATCCCCTCAAGCTCCGCCATCGAGACCACCGGCACCAGTATCCGCTCGGTATGGAGCACCCCGGCGAACCGCACCACCACCACCGGACAGGCTGCCCCGGCGGCAACGGCGTCGACAACCCGTTGAAAGGCCTGCGGGGTGCCGCGCAATGGGTGGCCGAGAACGATGGCGGCGGCCCGGCTCTGCGCGGCGACGGCGAGAATCCCCTCGGCCACGCTCTTGGCCTGCAACACCGAGGTGGCAAGCTCGTACCCCAGGCTGCGCGCCTCAAGCCTGGCCTGGGCAAAGATTTCCTGCTCGCGTCTGGCCTCCGCCGCGTGGCTTTCAGGTACGACAATCCGCACCGCCAGCGGCCTGCTCCCGTAATGATGGGCGAGCAGCGTCGTCATCCGGGTCAGGCTGGCGACGGTGGCCTGATGAGAGGCGCCGAATAGTATCACCCCGGCAGGATCGGCAACCGGGGTAAGCTTTTCCCAACTCCACGGCACCAGTTTCACACTGTCGGCATCGAAGGTCGGTTTGGCGGCGGCCGCGCCCGCCTGCGCCTCGCCGCTCCGCTCCAGGGCCTGCTTGGTGCAGAACGGCCCGAGCAGTTCCGCGACCACCACCGCCGCCAGCACCACCTGGGTCACCAGGGAGCTGTACCGGCTCAGGCCGGGATCAGCGTTGGCAAGGATAATCAGACTGATGGCGACGGCGGACTGCGGCACTAGGGAAAAGGGCAAAAACCGCCGCACCGCCGGCTCGGTTGCCACCAGCCGCGCCGCCGCCGCCACCCCACTCATCTTGCCGGCCACCCGCATGATGAAATAGACCGCGCCCAGCCAGCCGCCCACCGCCAGCACCGAAAGGTCGAGATGCGCCCCGGCCAGGGTAAAGAAGAGGACATAGATCGGGGTTTCAAAGGCGTTCAGGACCCGGAACAGCCGCACGTCCCGGGAATTGCGGTTGACGATGGTGAATCCCGCCGCCATGCCGGCCAGCAGCGAGGAGAAGCCGAGCATCTGCGTCAGCTCGCCGCAAAGCAGAAGCAGGGAGAGGCCGACGGTGAGCATCTCGCCCCGATGCCGCAGGCGCCTGAGAATGATGTCGATGAGCAGGCCGGTGGCCACCCCCAGCAGCAGCGAGAAGAAGATTTCGCCGATGCTTCGCGACAGGGCGACCAGAAAGGTGGAGTCGGCGGCCCCGGCCAGATTGTGCGCCGCCGACACCGCCATGCCGAAAAGCATGATCGCGATCCCGTTGTCCACCGCCACCACCGACAGCAGGGTGGCAGTCAACGGCCCGGAGGCATTGACCTCGCGGGTGATGTGCAGGGTGGTGGCCGGCGCGGTGGTGACGGCGATGGCACCCAGCAGCAGGGCCAGGGCCTGGTAATCATGCTGGCCCCAGTGCAGCGCGGCCGGCACCACCAGCGGCGCCACCAGGAACACGCCGAGGGCCACGGCGACAAAAGCGCCAAGGCTTTCCGCCACCCCGAGCAAGCTGACGCTCTTGGCGTGATTCCGCAGCTTGCCGAATTCGAGATGCTCGCCGATCCCGAAGGCGATCAGCATCAGGGCGATGCGGGTAAAATGCGAAAGACGGGCGCCGATCACCTCGTGCGTCACCAGATCCAGGCCGGACGGGCCGAGCAGCAACCCGGCGAGGATATAGCCGGTCACCGACGGCAGCCGCACCCGTTGCACCAGCTTGGCAAAGAGAAAACCCAGGCCGAGAAGGATGGCGAGAAAGAAGGTTACGTCCTGCATCGACTAGGTCCTCGCTCCGTGTTCACCGGCCGGCAGGGGAAGTGGAAAACGCCTCAATCACGGCCGTTGCCGCGATCGTCCATGGCGTCCCAGAGATAGCCGCGCACCTGTTCGCCGCCGCCCATCCCGGCGGCCTCCCGCCGGCTGTTCTTCACCCGGTACATATCGGCGTCGGCGGCCGCCAGCAGGTTGGTCACCGCGTCGGGGCCGCCCGCCTGTACGCCGATACTCAGCCCCAGCCGCACCGGGCCCAGCGGCGCGCTGAGGTTCCAGCGGGCGATGGCGCTCTCGATCCGCCGGGCCATCTCGTGCCCGGCCGTTGCATCGGCGTGCTGCATGAGGATGACGAACTCGTCGCCGCCAAGCCTGGCGACGAGATCCGAATGCCGCACCTCGCCGCGCAACAGTCCGGCCAGGGCCACCAGGGCCTTGTCGCCGGTGAGGTGGCCGTGCAGGTCGTTGATCTCCTTCATCCGGTCCACATCCATCATCAACAGGCACATGGAATGGCCGTACCGGCTCACCAGCGCCATCTCGCGCTGGAATACGTCGTTGAAATAGAGCCGGTTGCCCAACCCGGTCAGGGGGTCGCTCATCGCCAGATCCTTGACCTTCTGATGCAGGAAGGCGTTTTCGGCGCCGATCCCGGCGAACACGCCGATGGCGGAGAGGATCGCCATCTCCTCCTGACTGAACTCGGCCTGCTCGCCGTCGAGCTTGTTGATCAGCTCGATGACCCCGATCACCTGCTTTTCGCTGTCCAGCAGCGGCACGCAGATCACCGACCGGGTGACGAAGCCGAGCAGCCCGTCGATGCGGGCGCTGAAACGGGGGTCGCTGCGGACATCGGCCACCACCACCGGCTGCCCGTGGCGGTTGACCCAACCGGCGATCCCCTCACCCTCCTCGACCCAGACATGCTCAAGCCGCTCGGCGTCGACCCCCATCGCGATCTCGAAACGCAGGCGGGTGCCGCCCTTCTCCCGCAGCAGCAGCGACCAGTTGCGGGGGGCGAAGAAATCGCCGATGACGATCATCACCCGGTGGAACACCTCCATGGGATCAAGGGAAGAGGTGAGCGCCCGGCCGATATCGCAAAAAATATGCGCCGGGTCCGGCGTCTGTGCCGTGTTTTGCAGAATGGTCATCCTGGCCCTCGATGTTAAAAAAAATGGTTGCCGGCGGCGTACGCGGCCACATGAGAATAGTAAACCGAAGCGGCTTGCCGCCGCAAGAAATGATCCGCGCGCCCCTCGGGATAATCGGGTCGCATCTGTTTTCCGTTGCCTCGCGGCGACGGTCCGACTATATAACAGAAGCAATCATCCCCTCACAGAAAGGAGCAACCGAACCGATGACCGACACGACCACCTACGGATGGAACACGGCCATGGGCATGCCGCTGCTGGCAAAGCTCAAGGAAGATATGAAAACCGCCATGCGCAACAAGGATACAGCGGTGCGCGACGCCGTCCGCCAGATCATGAGCGAATTCCCCAAACTCACCGTCCCCCTCACCCTGGAATCCGGCAAGAAGTCAACCCGCCTGAAGAGCGCCGAGGAGATCACCGACGACGACATCATCGGCATCATCCAGGGGCTGGTCAAATCGGAAAAAACGGTCCTCGAACTGAAGAAGGAGGCCTCCTCCCCCTATCTGGTCGCCATCGAGGCGTACCTGCCGCAGATGGCCGGCCGCGAAGAGATTCTCGCCTGGATCGAAAAGGAGATCGACTTCAGCCAGTTCAAGAGCGCGATGCAGGCGATGGGGCCGATCATGAAACATTTCGGCAAACAGGCCGACGGCAATCTGGTCAAGGAAATCCTGCAAGGGCTGGCCGGCAAATAACCCCTCAACCTATGTGATTCCGCCATGACCGAACCGCAACAACGGGCCATCCTCTGCCCCATCTGCCGTCGCCTGACCAACGCCAACGCCGACCGCTGCCCTTACTGCGACACCCCCCATCCCGGCGCCTGGTGGAAGAACAACCGGCTGGTGCGCGGCTTCGGCGAGCCGGGCGGCTTTTTGCAGGCGATCGTGGTGATCAATGCGGTGATGTTCTGCCTCTCGCTGATGCTCAGCTCCCGGGGGCCCGGCTTCTCGTTCAACCCCCTCAACTTCCTCTCCCCGGACAACCGGGCGCTGATCCTGCTCGGCGGCACCGGCGTGGTGCCCATCCTCCAACTCGGCCGCTGGTGGTCGCTGATCACCGCCAACTACCTGCACGGCTCCATCCTCCACATCGTCTTCAACATGATCGCGCTGAACCAGATCGGGCCGCTGATCATCAGCGAGTACGGCGGCTACCGGATGCTGGTGATCTACACCGGCGGCGGCATCATCGGCTTCCTGCTCTCCCTGCTGGCCGGGGTGCCGCTCACCATCGGCGCCTCGGCGGCGATCTGCGGCCTGATCGGCGCGGCCCTCTTCTTCGGCAAGCACCGGGGCGGCGCTTACGGCGAGGAGGTCTACAAACAGGTCAGCGGCTGGGTAATCGGCCTGTTCATCTTCGGCCTGATGGTGCCGGGGATCAACAACTGGGGCCACGGCGGCGGCCTGCTCGGCGGCGCGCTGCTCGGCTTCCTGCTCGGCTACCAGGACCGGGGCCGGGAAAAGCCGTTCCACAAGCTGCTGGCCGCGGCCTGCGTCGCCATCACCCTGCTCGCCTTGGGCTGGGGGATCTTCTCCACCTTCTTTTACCGGTTGCTGAGCTGATCCCCGCGGACCTGGACAAGCGGAACCCTTTCCGCTCTGCCGGTTAACAAACGGCCTGACGCCAGCCCGTTTCCACCATCTCACGGAACCCTGACCGATGCCCCTGCTTCTCCTGCTGCCGGCCGCCCTGCTCGTGGCGGTCGGCCTCTACCAGCGCCTGAAGCCGATGCCGCCCGGCCTCGATTTCGCAGGCCGCGAACATCCGGCCACCGGCCTCCGGCTGCTCACCGACTGCACCGCCCTCGCCCAGCCCGGCGCCCCCGGCTCCGGGCAGCAGATCTTCGACGCCTTCTTCGCCGCCATCCGCGCCGCCCGCCGGTTGATCGTCCTCGACGTCTTTCTCTACAACAGCTTCACCGGTACGGCCGGCTGCCAGTGCCAGCTCCGGCCGCTGGCCGAGGAACTCACCGACTGCCTGCTCGCCCAGAAGGGGAGGTACCCGCAGCTCACCATCGTCGTCATCACCGACCCCATCAACACCGTTTACGGCAGCATCACCTCGCCCCACTTCGCCCGGCTGACCGCGGCCGGAATCACCGTGGTCGCCACCGATCTCAACCGGCTGCGGGACAGCAACCCCTGCTACTCCGCGCTCTGGCATCTCTGCTGCCGGCCGTGGGGCGCAGGCCCCGGCCGATTGGCTGCCAACCCCTTCGATCCGGGACGAATCTCGCTGCGCAGCTACCTTCGCCTCCTTAACTTCAAGGCCAACCACCGCAAGGTACTGATCGCCGACCACGGCGACACCATGCTGGGGCTGGTCTCCTCGGCCAACCCGCACGGGGCGAGCAGCAGCCACACCAACGTCGGCCTCGCCTTAACCGGCCCGGCAGTACTCGACCTGCTGGCCAGCGAGCGGGCGGTTCTCGCCTTCTCAGGCGACCCGAGGTGCATCCCCGCCGTCGCCCCACTGCCGGCCGCAACCCCGGACGCCGGCGCAGCGACGGTGCAGATCGTCACCGAGCGGGCGATCAAGCGAACCGCCCTGGCCGCCATCGACAGTACCGCCGCCGGCGACCGCATCGACCTGCTGATCTTCTACCTCACCGACCGGCGGCTGATCCGGTCCCTCAAGGCCGCACAGCGGCGGGGCGCCATCCTCCGCATCCTCCTCGACCCCACCAAGGACGCCTTCGGCCGCGCCCGGCAGGGGGTGCCCAACCGGCAGGTGGGCAACGAGCTGCACCGCGCCGGCATCCCGGTGCGCTGGGCCGACACCGACGACGAGCAATGCCATGCCAAGATGCTCGCCATCTCCCGCCAGGACGGCGACCATCTGCTGCTGCTGGGCTCGGCCAACTTCACCCGCCGCAATCTCGACAACTACAACCTCGAAACCGACGTGGCGGTCCGGGGCAAGGGCGAGCACGGGGTATTCGCCGACGCCGGCCGCTTCTTCGACGCCCTCTGGCATAACCGGGAGGGACGGCGAGGCAGCCTGGATTACGCCGCCTTCGCCGATCCATCGCCGCTGCGGCGGCTCCTCTACCGTTTCCTCGAGGCCACCGGCCTCTCCACCTTCTAGGCGAACCGATGCGCGACCACGCCCCCAAGACCATCTTTGCCTGGTGCCTCTACGACTGGGCCAACTCCGCCTTCACCACCATCGTCGTCACCTTTGTCTACGCAACCTACTTCACCAAGGCGATCGCCCCGGACCCGGCCACCGGCACCCTCCTCTGGTCGCGGGCGATCGGCCTCAGCGGCATCCTGGTGGCGCTGCTCTCCCCCGTCCTCGGCGGCCTCGCCGACCGGCACGGCCGCAGGAAGCGCGGCCTGCTCGCCGCCACCCTGCTTTGCGTCGCCGCCACCGCCGCCCTGACCTTTGTCCACCCGGATCAACCCCTGGCGATCCCCCTGGCGCTGGCCATCTTCGTTGTCGCCAACGTCGCCTACGAACTGGGCATCGTCTTCTACAACGCCTTCCTGCCCGATCTCGCCCCGCCGGGCAAGATCGGCGCCATCTCCGGCTACGGCTGGGGCCTGGGCTATGCCGGCGGTATCGCCTGCATGGCCATCGCCCTCTACGGCCTGGTCTGCGAGCAGCCGTTGTTCGGCATCGCCACCGCCCGCGGCTTCAACATCCGCGCCACCAACCTGCTGGTGGCGGGCTGGTTTCTCCTCTTCAGCCTGCCACTGCTCGCCTGCCTGCGCGAACAACCACCCCCCCGGCAGGCGGGCCCGGCCTGCTCGACCATCGCCCGCTGCCGCCAGACCTGGCGGGATCTCCGCGCCTACCGGGAAACGCTGAAGTTTCTCCTCGCCCGCCTTCTCTACAACGACGGACTGGTCACCGTCTTCGCCTTTGGCGGCATCTACGCCGCCGGCACCTTCGGGATGACCATGCGCGAGGTGATGCTGTTCGGCATCGTCATCAACATCGCCGCCGGGCTGGGGGCCCTGGCCTTCGGCTATCTCGACGACGCGGTGGGCGGCAAGCGCACCATCCAGATCAGCAACGTCGCCCTCGGCCTTGCCACCCTGCTGGCGGTTTTCGCCCCGGACAAGGCCTGGTTCTGGGCGGCGGCGGTGCTGATCGGCATCTTCGTCGGCCCCAACCAGTCGGCCAGCCGCTCGCTGATGGGCCGCTTCGTGCCGCCCCGCCACCAGGCCGAATTCTACGGATTTTTCAGCTTTTCCGGCAAGATCAGCTCCTTTGCCGGCCCTCTCCTGCTGGGGACGGTCACCGCCGCCACCCAGAGCCAGCGGGCCGGGGTCGCCACCATCCTGCTCTTCCTCGTTGCCGGCGGCCTGCTGCTGCAGACCGTCGACGAAAAACAGGGGATCGCCGCGGCCGCCATGCCGACGACCCCGGACTGAGGATAAGGCCATGCCGCTTGCCCGAAAGGATCTCACCATCCCCAACCTGCTGAGCCTGCTGCGCATCGCGCTGACCCTGCCCTTCCTGCTCGCCGCGCACAGCGGCAACCGCCCCCTCTTTCTCGCCCTCTTCGCCCTCGCCCTTGTCTCCGACGCCCTGGACGGCTATCTGGCCCGCCGCCTTTGCCAAACCTCGGAGCTGGGCGCCAGGCTCGACAGCTGGGGCGACTGCGCGGTCTACTGCGCCACCCCGCCGGCGGTCTGGTGGCTCTGGCCGGAGATCGTCCGCGCCGAGGCGCCCTTCGTCACCCTCGCCTGCCTCGCCTTTGCCCTGCCCATCGCCATCGGCTTCGGCAAATACCGGCGCCTG
>JAOUHH010000093.1 GCA_029865195.1 Desulfobulbaceae bacterium | reverse complement strand
ACGGCGCGGCGGACGCCCATGCAGAAACCGGCGTGTTGGGCAAGCAGGACTTTCATGACGATTTTCGCGAGGTTATCGCCCGTCGGGGCGGGTAGGCTGAGGTGCCGGTGCGCCCGACCTAATCCGGGCAGCCAGACTTTAAACGGAATGGTCCGTCATTGCAAGCTCGGCAAGTGGGGAGGTGGGGGCGCGCTGCGATTGGTCATCTTCCGGAGACGGATGCACGGATGAAGACACGCCGGTTAGGGATCGAGATGCCGGCGTACTCCGTCCGCAGTTGGCTGTCCAGGTTACTTCCCTTTGGACCGCGGGGTTTTGGGGGCGGGCTGTCGACGCGCCGGTTTCGGTTTTTCAAGGGCGATATCGAAGGCCTCCTTGATGTCCTGAATGAAATGGAAGGTGATCCCTTTGCGGATTTCTTCAGGGATCTCCACCACATCCTTTTTGTTCAGATGCGGCAGCATGACGGTGGTGATGCCGGCGCGGATCGCCGCCAGCACCTTTTCCTTGATGCCGCCCACCGGCAGGACGTCGCCGCGCAGGGTGATTTCGCCGGTCATCGCCAGGTCCTTGCGCACCGGCCGGTCGGTGAGCAGGGAGGTCAGCGAGATCGCCATCGCCACCCCGGCCGACGGCCCGTCCTTGGGTACCGCCCCTTCCGGGACATGGACATGCATGTCGTTGATGCGGAAGGTCTTGTCGTCGATCTTCAGGGCCTTGGAGTGGGAGCGGATATAGGTGAGGGCGGCGCTGGCCGACTCCTTCATCACCTCGCCGAGTTTGCCGGTGAGGCTGAGCCCCCCGTGACCGGGCATCTTGGCGGTTTCGATGAACAGCAGCACCCCGCCCACCGGGGTCCAGGCAAGGCCGGTCGCCAACCCCGGCCCCCAGGAGCGGGCGGTGGCCTCGGGAAAGTAGCGGATCGGGCCGAGAATGTTTTCCAGATTCTTGGGGGTGACGGTCAGGGACTTTCTGGTGCCCATGACGATGTCGGTGGCAACCCCCCGGCAGACCTGGGCGAGGCGGCGCTCAAGATTCCGCACCCCTGCCTCTCTGGTGTAGGAGGTGATGATGGCCCGGATCGCCTCGTCCTTGAACTTAAGGGTGGTGCCGCTCAGGGCGTGGGCCTTGACCTGTTTGGGCACCAGGTGGTTCTTGGCAATCATCAGTTTCTCTTCCTCGGTATAGCTGGAGAGCTCGATGACGTCCATGCGGTCCCGTAACGGGCCGGGGATGTTTTCGATATAGTTAGCGGTGGTGATAAACATCACCTTGGAGAGATCAAAGGGGATCTCCAGGTAATGATCGGTGAAGGTGGAGTTCTGTTCCGGATCGAGCACCTCCAGCAGGGCCGAGGATGGGTCGCCCCGGAAATCGGAGCCGAGCTTGTCGACCTCGTCCAGCAGGATCAAGGGGTTGTTGGTGCCGGCCTTGCGCAGGCTCTGGATGAAACGGCCGGGCAGAGAGCCAATGTAGGTACGCCGATGGCCGCGGATCTCGGCCTCGTCGCGGACGCCGCCGAGGGCAATGCGGATGAACTTGCGGTTCATGGTTCTGGCGATGGACTGGCCCAGGGAGGTCTTGCCGACGCCGGGGGGGCCCACAAGGCAGAGGATCGGGCCATGCATGTCGTCCTTGATCTTGCGCACGGCCAGGAATTCGATGATTCGTTTCTTGATCTTCTCAAGGCCGTAATGGTCATTGTCCAGGGTTTCCTTGGCTTTCTTGAGATCCAGGGAATCCTCGGTGGAAACCTCCCAGGGCAGACCGAGAATCCAGTCGAGGTAGTTGCGCGAGACGGTGTATTCCGGCGACGAGGGGGAGATGCGGGCCAGCCGCTTCATCTCCCGTTCGGCGGTGGCGCGGGCCTCTTCCGGCAGCTTGATTTCCGCCATCTTGGTCTGGAACTCCTCGAGTTCGACGTTGCCGTCGTCGTCGCCCAGTTCTTTCTGGATCGCCTTCATCTGCTGCCGGAGGAAGAATTCACGCTGTTTGCTGTCGATATCCTCCTTGACGTTTTTCTGGATCTGTTCGCTCATCTCCACGGTTTCGAGCCGCTTGTTGAGCTCGCGGACTGTGCGATGCAGCAGTTGTTTGCTCTCGGCGATCTCAAGGATCTCCTGTTCTGTTTCCATGGCTAGGTTGAGCTGCGAAACGATCAGAAAGGCGATATGGAACGAATTGGTCAGCGACATCACCGTCATGTACAGTTCCGGCGGCAGTTGGGTGAGTTCCACCAGCCGTTTGAACTGGTTGCGCAGGTTGAGGAGCAGGGCGTCGTACTCCTTGCCGCTCTCCTCTTTCATCTCGACGACGTTCACCCGCGCTTTGAGGTATGGCTCGGTCTGGGTGAATTCACCGATCTTGATCTTTTTGACGGCGCTCATCAGGACCTGGTACTGGTCGTCCGGGGTTTTGATGATCTTGTGGATGTAGCCGACCACGCCGACCCGATAGAGATGGTCGGTCTGGTAGCCGCCGTTCTTCTTGATCTCTACCTCGTCCTCATTCTTCTTGTGGGTAACCACCGCCACCATGCGGTTATGCAGGACAGCATCGTCGATGAGCTTGGTGGAGGTGGTATGGGATATCTGCAGCGGGAAGCCCATGCCGGGGAAGAAAACAAAGCCGTGCAGCGGCAGGACGGCAAGTTCATCGGGAACATCAAGCTCAGCGGGGTTAACGGGTGGGCGGCGGGTGGAGTCCGCCGGGGCGTTTTTCTCTGGTTCGATGATGGTTTTCTTGTCTTTTTTCATATCGCTTACGGCTCCTCTGGCCTTGATCCGGCCGGTGCGTTGTCGATTCTGTTCAGCCGATATTGACCTTGATCTTCCCCTTCAACTGTTGCTTGGGCAAGGTAATGATCAAAAAGCCGTTCTCGCAGGTCGAGGTCGTGGCATTGACATCCACCGGCACCGGCAGCGGCAGGGTTCGTTCGAAAAAGCCGTGTTCGATTTCAAGCTGGTGGATGCGGCAGATGTTGTGCTCGGCCGAAAACAGTCGCTCACCGGCGATGATGACGCTGGTGGACTCGGCGGTAACCGTCATCTTGGTGCGGTCGATGCCGGCCACATCGACGTAGACGAGGATGGCGTCATCGGTTTCATAAACATCGGCCGCCGGATACCAGGTGGTGCCGGCCTGAAAGGGGAACATGCGGGGGAAGGACATGTTGCGCATCATCCTTCCCATCTGGCGTTCCAGGTCGGCGAAATTGCGTGAATAGCGTTTCTTGAATTCGTCCATGTCCATACCTCTTTATTTTCGGGAATGGGATCTTTTGTTGCGGGACTGCCAAGGAGTGGCGGTATGTTTTTCCGCAGACGGAATGCAATTATATTAGCATTAGCGTTTGCTGAATCAAAACATAAAAGCATGTTTTTTTATGCTTTTGCATGGAGTCAAGGGGTTAGCTGTCGGGGCGGGTGGGTGTTAGGTTTTTTCGGACAATGTTGCCGGGGGCCACGGAGGGATGTCTGACCCTACAGCAGCGGCCGCAGAATGGTCCGCAGGACGGCAAGCATCTTCGCGTAATCGGTGCTGGTGTTTTCTCCCTTGGCGTCCTTTTCGATGGTAAGGACATAGTCCGCGCAATCGGTCAGCCCCAGGTTGAGCAATACGCCCTTGATGCTGTGCACCGACAGGCAGAGGGTTTCGAGGTTATTGTCGGCGGCCGCCCGTTCGGCGGTGGCGAGATGGTTTTCCAGGTTGCCCTTCAGCGTATCGAGAAGGTTGCGGATTTTTTTCGGTTCGAGGTTGTAGGCGGCGCCGATATGTTCACGAACCTTGTCCAGCGAGATGGCGATGGGCATCCCGGGGGGGAGTTGACGGCCGGCCGGTTTGGATCGCCTCGGCGGCCGGGTGGAGCTTGATTGTTTGCGGCCACCGACGGCCTCGTCCAGAGCGGCTAAGACGACACTTGGCTTGAACGGTTTCGAGAGGTAATGATCCATCCCGGCGGCGAGACACTCCTCCTTGTCACCGGACATGGCATGGGCGGTCATGGCGATGATGGGGGTGTGGGTGCCGGTGAGAATTTTTCTTGCCGCGCTGATCAACTCGGAATCATCCTCTGCCCATGGGCTGCCATCTTCACAACAGCGGATGATCTTGCTGGCCGTCAAGCCGTCCATCTCCGGCATCTGGATATCCATCAGGATGACGTCGTAGCGGTGTGTCCCAAGCAGGCGTATTGCCTCGACGCCGTTGCTGGCCGGGGTTACCCGGTGGCCGCCGCGCTTGAGGATGATCTGGGCAAGTTCGATGTTTATCTCGTTGTCCTCAACCAGCAGGACGTCGAGTGGCTGCCCGGTGGCGGCGGGGATGTTCATCAGGGATGAGGCGTCCGGCTTCGCCGCTTCCGTCTCCGGGTCGAGAACGACCCTGGTCAGTGCCAGCAGATCCCGACGTGGGGCGGGCTTGGGTAAAACCCAGCGGATGGCGAGGTTGGGGTAGCGCTGTTGTTGGTCCAGCGAGTCGGCGGCGCTGAGGACGATGACCGGGATGTCGCTGAAGGGCGATGCCGCCATCTCTTCAAGGATCCGCTGCGGGCCTTTCGTCCGGTTGGGCAGGTTGGCAAGAATCATCCGGCAGGGGTGGTTGTCGGATCCCGCTGCCGACTGCAACACCCTGACGGCGGACTCGCCGTCCGCTGCGGTCAGTACGCGCAGATGATGATGTTCGAAAAACTCCCGCAGGATATGGCGGCTAGTCTCCAGTTCATCGATGAGGAGGATGGACGCCGCATCGGGGAACGGGCGGGACGTCTCGGCTGGCGGGCGGTGGTTTTGCAATTTTATAAAATGGATGGAGGCATGAAAGGTGCTGCCATGGCCGGGTTTGCTCTCAACCCACAACTCGCCGTCCATCATCGCCGCCAGCTTGCAGCAGATGCTGAGGCCAAGGCCGGTGCCGCCGTAAAGCCTGGCGATCGAGTCGTCGGCCTGGGTGAAGCTGTTGAAGATGCTGATCTGTTTCTTTTTGGGGATGCCGATGCCGGTATCCTTCACCGAGATGTGCAGGGTGATGCCGTCCGCGTCTTCGTGGGTAGTGGCTACGGAGATCAGGATATAGCCCTCGTTGGTGAACTTGATGGCGTTGCCGACCAGATTGAGAAGAATCTGGCGGAGGCGCATGGCGTCGCCAATAAGTTCGGTGGGAACCGTCGGCGGCAGATCGTAGAGCAGCTCAAGCCCCTTTTCCTGCCCCCGGGTCGCCACTGTTTGCAGGGTGCTTTCGATGACGTCAAGAAGAACGAATGGCTTCTTCTCAAGGAAGAGCTGCCCTGCCTCGATCTTTGAGAAATCGAGGATGTCGTTGATGATGCCGAGCAGCGAGGTGGCCGAGTTGTGGACGATGGAGAGATAGTGGCGCTGCTCGGGATTGAGATCGGTTGTCAGGGCGAGATCGGCCATGCCGATGATGCCGTTCATCGGCGTGCGTATTTCATGGCTCATGTTGGCGAGGAACTGGCTTTTCGCCTGGTTGGCGGATTCCGCGGCGATCTTTGCCCTGGCGAGGGCCTTTTCGGTGACGATTCGTTCTTGCAGTTCGTCGTTCAGGCGGTCGTAAGCCTGGGTGAGATTTTTGTCAATCCGGTCGAGGCGACGGTAAAAATAGATGAAAAGAATACCGCCGGCAGCGAGGATGACAAGGGCCAGCGCGATGTGGAGCTGCCGCAAGGTGGTGTGTTCGGCGTTAACGTCGAGGAGGACGATCATGTTGCCGATTACCCGCCCGGAACTATCGGCCAGGGGGAGCATGCCGCCCTCGTAGTATTGTTCGGCAAGGTTCATGCTGATGTGTGAGATGGCCTGTTTTGCATGATCCGGCTGGAAAAATTCTTTGAGGGCCGGCGCCGTGCCCTGGAGGGTGGCCGCGGTGAGAACGCAGTTGGGAAGATCATCCCAGTTGTCGTCATTCCCCATCATCTGCCGGCCTTCGCTCCATTCTTTACGGTTCAGGAATTCCTTGTTCACCGTAAACATCAACTCCACGTTAAACGCCTCCTTGAGCAGGGGCAGGAGAAAGGCGGTTTCCTTGCCGAGTTCCAGGTAGCCGATTATTTCGCCGTTGACCCGCCATGGTTGCACGACCCGCAGGGTAAGGGTGCCCAACGGGCCGAGCTCGATACCCGATGCTAGCCTCTCCGTCTGACGGGTGGTTTGCAGCGTCCAGCGGTCGATGGCATCGCCGTAACGGTCGGGCTTGTGGGTCCGGAGAAAGCAGGTTCCGGCGGAATCGATGAAATACATGTGGGTGATGTCGTAAGCGGCCAGGAATTCCTTGAAAAGTGGCTGGGTGAGGGCTTGCAGTTGTTCGCGGTCGCCGGCGAGATAGGCCTTCCGGATCTCGGGCGATTGCTCAAGACGGAGGAACAACCCCGTGATGACGGTTGTTTCCTCGCTGACCAGAACATCGAGCAGTTTGGGGACGCCGGCCAGTTTTTGCGTAATCCTTTTCTGGATATGGCTTTCCTGGAGGATGAAGAGGCTGGCCATGGCGAGCGCGGTCACCCCGAGCAGGACGGCGGCGAGGGGCAGGAGCAAGATTTTCTTGATGCCGTTGCCGGCGTCCGGTTTCAGCATTGTCTTTCCCTGTGCAGTCGCGGTTGGGCGATGATCGCCGCCTGCAGGACATCTTCGATCCGGTCGGCGAGGATAAACTCCATCTCTTGCCGGACGTGTTCGGGCAGTTCCTGGAGATCCTTATGGTTTTCCTTGGGGAGGATGACCCGTTTGATCCCGGCGCGACGGGCCGCCAGGATCTTTTCCTTGATGCCACCCACCGGCAGAATCAGGCCGCTCAGGGTGATTTCCCCGGTCATGGCGGTGTCGCTTCTGATCGGGAGGTTGGTGTAGAGCGAGGCCAGGGCGGCGGCGATGGGTGCCCCGGCCGATGGTCCGTCCTTGGGGATGGCCCCGGCCGGCACATGGATATGGATCGCCTCGGGAACGGTTTTGGTGATGCCAAGCTCCTTGACGTGGGCGATGACATAGCTGTTGGCGGCCATCGCCGATTCCTTCATGACCTCGCCGAGATGGCCGGTGAGGGTCATTTTATCGCCTTTCGGCAGGGCGATGGCCTCGATGTAGAGCACGTCGCCGCCCGCATCGGTCCAGGCCAGACCGGTGGCCACCCCCGGGGGGAGATTCTTGCGGCGTTCTTCGGCAAAATAGCGCTCCGGCCCAAGCATTTCGGCAAGATCGGTTATCGCCACGGTCACCGGCGTGGTGTCGTTACCGGCGAAGCGGACCGCGACCTTGCGGGCCAGCCTGCCCAGCATGCGTTCGAGCTCCCGCACCCCGGCCTCGCGGGTGTAGCGCTGGATGACGGCAAGGATCGTTTCGTCTGGCACCTTGAACTGCTCGTGGTTGAGGCCGGCCTCCCGCCGTTGTCGCGGCAGGAGGTAACGGCGGGCGATGACCATCTTTTCCTCGCCGCTGTAGCCTGAGAGGTGGAGGGTTTCCATGCGGTCGAGCAGCGGCTTCGGCACCGTGTCGGTGGCGTTGGCGGTGGTGATGAAGAAAACCTTGGAGAGATCGAAGGGCAGGTCGAGATAGTTGTCCCTAAACGCATAGTTCTGGGCCGGATCGAGGATCTCCATCAACGCGGCCGCAGGATCCCCACGGAAGTCGTGGCCGAGTTTGTCGACCTCATCGAGCATCAGAAGCGGGTTCTTTACCTTGGTGCGGCGGACGGCCTGGATGATGCGGCCCGGCATGGCGCCGATGTAGGTCCGGCGATGGCCGCGCAGTTCGGCCTCGTCGTGCATGCCGCCCAGGCTGAAGCGTTCGAACTTTCTTTCCAGGGCGCGGGCGATGGATTGGCCAAGCGAGGTTTTGCCGACCCCGGGCGGACCGACGAAGCAGAGTATGGGCGCCTTGGCGTCCGGGTTCAGCTTCATCACCGCCAGTTGTTCGATGATCCGTTCCTTGATCTCTTTCAGGCCGTAATGGTCGTCGTCAAGGATTTGCCGGGCGTTGTCGAGGTTCAGGTTGTCGGTGGTCGTTTGTTGCCAGGGCAACTCGCTGATCAGTTCGAGGTGCGCCCGGATTACCTGATAGTCGGGGGAGGCGATGGGGATCTGCTCCAGGCGTTTTAACTCCCGGACCGCCTCCTTCATCGCCTCGTCCGGCAAGCCGGCGTCGGTGAGTTGCTTTCTCAGCTCTTCGGTTTCGGCCTCATTGGGGTTGGTGTCGCCGAGTTCCTGTTTGATGGCGTGCATCTGCTGGCGCAGGATGTAATCACGCTGCTCATGGGTCATCTTCTCCTGCGCCTGATCGGCGATGCGATGCCGCAACTCGAGGATCTGGATCTCATGCAGAAGGGCGTCGCGCATCCGCTGCAGGGTGTCGGCGAGGGTGCTTGCCGCGAGCAGGGCCTGGGCGGCGGCGGTATCCAGGGGCAACAACTGGCCGAGCGGATAGAGCAACTGCATAATATCCTCGCCGGCGGCGATGGCCTGGGGGAAATTGAGATGCACCTCAGGGTGGGCAAGGGCGAAATACTTGCCGGTCAGTTCCAACACCTCCCGCTGCAGGGCCTCCTCCTCGACGCTGTCATCGTGGGGAAGGGGGAGCGGTTTGACCCGTGCCTCCAGGAAGTCGGGGTTGGGCGTGAAATCGATGACCTGCACCCGGTTGACCCCATGCAGGATGATCTGGAGCATGTTGTCGGTGCGGCCGATGAGTTTGATCTGGGCGGTGGTGCCGACGGCGTAGAGATCCTGCGGGGCAGGGGATTCGGCATCCGTGGAGCGTTGCGCCAGGACCACCAGGGTCCGGTCGGCGCGCGCCATAGCCGCTTCCAGCGCCGCGACTGATTGGGCGCGTCCCACCGTAATCGGCATGGCCACATGCGGGTAAACCACGGCGTTCTTGATGGGGAGGACCGGCAGCCTGTCAGCAGGGGAGGTATCACTCAAGAGGCACACTCCGCATGACGGTTTGCCGTAACCGGCGCCAGGGCCGGGCGGCATGGGCAGGGGAGAGACCGGACCTGGGGGCATGGCCGTGAGTCCCCTCGGGTGGAGGCATGTTTCTGCCTGTTGTAAAAGTATCAATGAAATGCGGCAGGCTTGTCAAGCGGCGCAAGGGCAGGACAGGAGGCTGGGAAGTGCTGTGACTACCGCCAGGAGCGGCGAGGTGGCTATTGCTTGCCGCCGCGTGTTTGCAGAAATTTTTTACGCGAATACTGTGCATAGCAGTTTCTAGCGTGTTGATGGATCATTGCCGGGGGACCGCATCCCCGAAAATAATCAAATGGGGGATGCGGCCGTGTTAATATGCCTTTCATGGAGAGTGAACAGGAATCGAAATTTTATGCGCTGCTGCATGGAATCCTGGCGGCAAATCCCGAGGGGATCGCCGAGCATGAGTTGCTTGCGGCCCTGAAGCGGGAAGGGGTGCCCCTCTTTGCCGAGAATGACCGCCATGACCCACTGGAGATATTTCAGCATCATTTCCTGCTCTTTCATCTG
>JAOUHH010000092.1 GCA_029865195.1 Desulfobulbaceae bacterium | reverse complement strand
CGAGGACAACGATCACATCCAGCGCGCAGATATTCCTTACTCTGCCCGGCGCGCCATCACCCTCAAAGTCAAGAGGGCTACCGCCACCATCGCCATACCAAGCAGAATATGCTGCATCGGTGAAAGACACAGAGCCATGTAGCTCACGCCGATCACCGGCAGGAGCGCGACGCGGACAATGGCCCGCACCACCTGATGCTTGGCGATGTAATTGGCCAGCGGCGGCGAATACCGATAATACGCCTGCACAAACGCCCTGCCGAGGGAATGCGGCAGCAGGAAGCGATCGCGGAATGCACGCAGCACCCTGACATACTTCGCCAGGGGTGAACCGTAAGCCGCGGTGGCGATGAAGCAGTTGGAATTACCGCCGCCAAGGAAGCCGCCGTCGCCGTCAACGCCGGAACCAATGCCGAACACCGACAGACTGGAAACGCGGAAAACCACCGTGCCGTTCAAGTAATCAACGGCCACGATATCGGCAGGGCTTACCACCTCGCCGTTGCCGGCCAACAGTTGCCCAACGGTGTGGGCATGGCGGATGACATAAATGCCGGCCTCGAAATCGCCGGGCTCTACCACGGCAAGATCAAACGGCAAGGTAATGACGATGTCGCCGGCGATATAGTCGGTATCATCCGAGGTGCCGACCACCGCGCCGTCCGCATCGTAGACAAGCAAATCGACATCGAATACCGACGGCCCGGAGCCGCGGACCTTGGTCGTATCGCTGACCGCCGCCAGTGCCACCTCGCTTACCTGCACGACGACGGATGTCCCACCCGCGGCACGCAGCGCCTTGGCACCCAGTTGGCCCGGCGTCAACGCAAACTTGACGGTTCCGCCGCCACCGACAAAGGTATCGGCGCCGCCAAGGTCGGTGTCGACCACCACCGTCTTGCCCACCGTCACCACCGCAGGGGCCGCATTGCCTTCATACGCGTAGGCGTACCCCCGAGAGACCACGCCGTCACTCAAGGTCACCGTGAAATCCTCCAGCCGGTCGTAGGTGACGGTATAGGACGCAGTGCCCGCAGCATAAGCGCCAACGGTCAACACCCCCGCATTGGTCGATGCGAGCCTTGCCGTAAAGGCCTCGGAGTTATCAAAAGCGGGGTTGCCCTTCACGGTCAGCACCACCTTCCCGCCGGAGACGGTTTCACCAACCGTGATCACCCGTTTTGCCGGTGTTGGCAGCGCACGCAAGCCAGCCACCACGCACGTTGCCTGCCCAGGGGCACCGTTGACGGTGGCGCCGGTTGTCGCGGCATACCCTTCGACAGAAACAACGACGGTATACACGGCACTGCCGCTGTCGCCGGAATTGGGCGAAGGCCATCCACGCGGCAACAGAACCACATAGCGACCGTCGGCAGCGGTGTAGCCCGTGGCCGTGTAATGCCGCTCCCCGGCGGCATCGGTATAGAACGCCACCACCTTGGCGCCGACAACGGCCGTGGAGCCGTCGAGGGTCACCTGCCCACTGATCAGGTGCTGCTCAACCTCCGCAAGAACCAAGACACAGGAGCCGTCGGTGCCGATGTCGGTGGTCGTAACCGTCATCGGCGCATAAAGTACGGCAGGGCTCGGGTCGGCAACGTAGAAACTGTAACCGGTCAAGGGGGAGGGCATCGGCAAGGTAAACGAGAAGGCGCCATCCACCGTGCCGACAGGCGCGGTGGTGACCGACCGCGGCGTATCCAACACAATCTCATCAAGCAGCGTCAGCACGATCCCGTTAAGACCGCTGCCATTCCGTCCGACCACACGACCGGCAAAGGTCTGGGTGGGAATAACATGGGCTACCGGAGAGATACTGGCGGTGGCAAGCCGTTCCGCCTCGTTGCTGCCGACCGCGGCCTTCACGTAGTAATCGGTGGTCGCCGCGACATCGCCTGCGGTAAACACCGTCGTCGCTCCAGTTACCCCATCGAGCACACCGGCGGAAGAGAGAGCAACGCCGTTGGCATCCACCACCGACCAGGTGATACCGCTGGAAGCGCCGGCAACGGTAAAGGCTGCCGAACCGCCTTCAAGGATATTGACCGCACTCGCAGTGACCGCCCCCAGTGGCACATACACCCGGAACGAGTCCGTAAAACCTTTGGAATCCACGACCGAAACGATATACACCCCGGCGTAGTCGCCGACACTCGGCGCCCGGAAGGTGACCGAGGAGCCGGTGGTCGCCGACAGGGTGGTGCTTGCCCCGGAACCGACCGGGCCGGTCACAGACCAGGTATATTGGCCGTCACCACCGCTGACGGAAAACCGATTGGATCCAGCCGGGGCGATCACCAGCGAGGCGGCCAGGGAATCGGCATCTGCCACATCCATGGGGCTATACACATTGATAGTGACCGGATTACTGTCCAGACCCAGACTGGCGGAACGGAAAACAAGGGTATCGGAACCGGGAGAAGCCCCGGCGGTATAGGTGGCAGTGAATGTTCCGACACTGCTGTGATAGGTAAGCCCGCTTAAACTTCCATAACGCGGGGCCGACACCAGAACCGGGACGTCGGCCCCGCCACGGGCGTCATAGACGGTGACGGTAACGGTACCGGTGGAGGTGAGGATATCGGTTTCGTCCACAGCGACACTGAAATCAACAATGGAAACGTTCGTTGCAGTCCCGCTGGCGTACACCGGCGTCAAGGCCCCGTCGGCAACCGTCACGGCAACGTTCTGGGTGGTCCCGACCGAGGCAGGGGCGGTTTTCAGGTATACGGTGGCCACGCCGCTCCGGACCGCGACCGTCTCGCGGGCAGGGTTCCCATCGCGGTCGAGAACCGCGCCCGAGGCATCGACAAAACCCAGATAGGTGGCATCCGAGATGCTGAAGGTGACACTTGAGGTATCGCTGGTCACCGTATTGCCGTAGGTGTCGGTAATGGTAGCGGTGAGCACGGCCGTGCCGAACCCGCGGGAAGCGATGATGGTCGGGGAGACGCGCAAGGCAACCTTGGTGGCGGTACCCGCGGTTCCCATCGCCGCCGATGCCACCGAAAAACCTGCCGCCAGGGCCCCGGATCTGGTATTGGCGTTCGTCACCGTCACATCACCGGCACCGACCGGCACACCAACCGGTACCGTGGCAATGATCTCGGTGGGGCCAACCACGGCCTCATTGGCCATATCGGTGTTACCGATTTTGACAAACGCGCCGTCCATGAAATCGGTGCCATGGATGGTCACGACGGAGGAAGAGCCATTGCTGCGGGACCGTGGGGCGACAGAGGTGATGCCGGGGGTGGTATCAACCGCGAAGGGGCCGAGATGGACGGTACTGCTCTTGTTTCCCGCCCCGTCCACGGAACGGAGATGGAAATACCAGCTCCCGTCGGCAAGCGGCGGCGAGATGGTCGAGGTGGCAGATGCCGAGAGATTCTTGGTTGCGGGGACGGTATTCGCTACATGGTCCCACTGCGCCATGTAGCCGCTCAGATCCCCATCGGCATCGCTGGCGGCGGACCAGACAACGGCAATCGTATTATTGGTGGAGGAAACACTGACCGAATGGCTGACACTGCCGAGATTGGCGGGATCCGTGGGCGCCGCGGCATACGCGGTAACGGCCATTGTCAACGACAACACCGCCATCCATATCCCGATGAGATTTATCTTCATCGCCGTTTTCATATTCCCGACATGCTCCCCAGCCCCTATCCGTCCTGACGACATGGGCTGATGGCAAAAACCGCATGATCGATTTCCGGCTCACAACAACCATGTCTTTCCCGTAACGTCATTACTCTCCCCAAATGCATGGGTTGACGAAAAAGCATGGGCCCAACAAGCACCGTACGCAACGTGATTCAACATTATCCCTATATAAAAATATATCCTATTTCCAGGCATAAAATCCATTCTTTTTATCGGCATCGACAGCCGCCCGCGCCCACCGCCCCAAGCAACGAGGCTCCTATTCGGGGCGCAGCGCCCAGCCGTTTTTACTGCGTCACCCGCAAAACCTCTTCAATGGAGGTGATGCCCTCGCAGACTTTGCGCACCCCATCCTGCCGCAAGGTGACCATTCCCTGCTCCATGGCGACCCGCTGAATGATATTCGCATCGAAACTTTTGATGATGCTGCTCTTGACCGATTCACTCATCATCATCAACTCATAGATCCCGATCCGACCCCGGTACCCGGTGTTGAGGCACGCCGGGCAGCCCTTTTCCCGGTAGAAAACATGGCCGGCGGCCATCTCCGTGGTAATGCCGACGCCGGCCAACGCCGCAACCGATGGCTGATACTCCTCCTTGCAGTGCGTACAGAGGACGCGCACCAAGCGTTGGGCGAGAATGGCCACCACCGACGAGGTGACCAGAAACGACTCGATCCCCATATCAACCAAGCGGGTGACCGCGCTGGCCGAGTCGTTGGTATGGAGGGTTGAAAAGACCAGGTGGCCGGTGAGGGCAGACTGGATGGCGATTTGCGCCGTTTCAAGATCACGGATCTCGCCGACCAGGATAACATCCGGGTCCTGCCTGACCAGGGAGCGGAGCCCACGGGCAAAGGTCAGATCGATCTTGCTGTTGACCTGCATCTGCCCGATCCCCTCCAGCCGGTACTCGACGGGGTCCTCGATGGTGAGGATATTGATGGCGGCGCTGTTGATGGCGGAGAGGCCGGCGTAGAGGGTGGTGGTCTTGCCGCTGCCGGTGGGGCCGGTCACCAGGATAATCCCGTGGGGCAACTTGATCAGCCTGTTGAAGCTGGCAAGCACCGCCTCGCTCATCCCCAGCGAGGTAAGGCGCAAGACAACGTTGGACTTGTCGAGCAACCGGAGTACCACCCGCTCGCCATGGGCGGTGGGGATGGTGGAAACGCGCAGATCAACGTTCTTGTCGCCGATACGGATCTCGATGCGGCCGTCCTGGGGAAGCCGCTTTTCGGCGATATTGAGCTTGGCCATGATCTTGATCCGCGACACCAGGGCCGACTGGATATGCCGGGGCGGCGAAAACATATCGTAGAGGATGCCGTCCACCCGGTAACGGATTTTGAAGCTTTCCTGATACGGCTCCACATGGATGTCGCTTGCGCCGGCGCGCACCGCCTGCGAAAGCATGAGATTGACAAACTTGACGATCGGGGCGTCACTGGTGTCGTCGAGCAGGTCGCCGGTGCCCTCGATCTCGGAGATGATCTGCTGGGTATCCTCGTCACGCATGTCCTGGATGACCTGCTCGGCCGAGCCCTGATGCACGTCATAGAGGGCGCTCAGGGTCGCGAGGATCGCCTCCGCCGGCGCCAGCCGCATGGCCGCCGACCGCCAGCCCAACAGGCGGCAGAGATCGTCCACCGGCTGAAACAGGGTCGGATCGCTGACCACCACCGCCTTCTCCTCCTCAAGCGGCAGCATCTTGTATTTCTTCAGGAAGGACAACGGCGTTCTGGCGACAAACGCCGAGGAAACCGTCGCGGGGAGTTTTTCCAGGAACAGGCAATCGAATTGCACGGCCAGGGCAGCGAGCAGCGCCGACTCGGAAATCGCCTGCTTCTGGACGAGAATCTCTCCGAGCCGCCCGCCCTTCTCGCGCTGGACGCCAAGGGCGTACGCCAGCATCTCGGGCGTAAGCCCGGCGGTTTCCACCAATATTTCACCGATCAATCGCTTGCTCTTCAAGCCAGCCGCCCTCTCATCCCGCATCTCTCGCCCGCCGCCCGACAGAAACCGGACGCAACCAACCGTGGCGGGTAGTCAACCGCCTATTCATTCACCGCTTCCGGCGGCTTGGTCTCGCCACCCATCCCGGGCGGCTTCTTCATGCTTTCCTGCAAACCGGGGAAGGCGGCCATCAGGCGCGCCAGATTCTGCCGGGCGACATCGGTGAGCGTTGCCCCCTGTTTCGTGGCATCCGTGGACTCAAGCGCCCTTTCGCTAGGGGCCAGGGAGATCACCCGCGCATAATACCCGACCGCCTCCTGCGGCCGCCCCTGCGCCTCGCACACCACCCCCATGTTGAGGAGGGCGTACGGCTGCTCGGGGTTGAGGGCCAGGGCCTCCTCAAAAAAGCGCCCGGCCCGGCCGTGATCGCCGTCGGTCAGATACCGGTAACCGACATCGGCAAGCCGTTCGGCAGCGGCCGTATCCTGCCGGGAAAGAAGATCGGAGACCCCCTCCTTGACGTCCGCCATCCCCCTCTTCTTCTCCCGGTAGACGTTTGCCGCCTCGGCAGGATTGCGAATGATCCGGGGGGTGATGAAGATAAAGAGATTGGTCTTCTTGCGGGTCTCGGTCTGCGACTTGAACAGCCAGCCCAACACCGGGATATCGCCGAGCAGGGGTACCTTGAAGGTACCCTCGGTGACATCCTCGCCGATCAGGCCGCCGATGACCACGGTGCTCTGATCCTCCACCAGCACCGTGGTCTTGGCGGAGCGCTTGTAGGTGGTGGGCTGCAGGCTCGCCAACCCCCCCTTCACCTTGACCACCTCCTGGAACAGATTCAGCCGGACCACCCCCTCCTGGTTGATCTGCGGGGTAATCTTCAGGGTAACCCCGACATCCTTGTATTCGTAGGTGCTGTAATCCCGGTCCGCGGTGGCGGAGGTGTCTTGCCGGGTCAGATAGGGGACGTTTTCGCCCACCTTGATCTCCGCCTCCTCGTTGTCGGTGGTGAGCACCTGCGGGGTGGAGATGATGTTGACGCCGGTATCGTTTTTATAGGCGTCGAGCATCGCCCCCAGTGATGCAAACGCGATCCCGTCCACCGTGATCCCCTTGCCGAGCACCCCCACCGAGATCCCGTCCGGCAACGATCCGCTCAGGCCGCTGAAGGCCTTCTCGCCGGTGCCGCCACTGAAGCCGCCGACAATGACATCGTCGTGGTTGATGCCGCCGCCCCGCCACTGTGCACCGAGCTTGAAGTCCTTGTCCACATTCACCTCCATGACCAAGGCCTCGATGTACACCATCTTGCGCGGCACATCGAGTTTCTTGATCACATCCTCCAGGATCAAATAATCGGCCCGCTTGGAGGTAATAACCAATGAATTCGTGGATTTGTCGGCAACGATCTGCACGTCGGCGGAAACGGCCGGTGCCTCCCCCTTGACCCCGGGTGCGACGGCCTTCTGGTTGCCGGGCAGGGTGCTCAACACCTTGGCCATATCCTCGGCGTTGGCGTTCTGCAGGTAATAGACATGAATATCCCCCTCGCCGCGCGGCAATTCACGGTCCAGCTTTTCGGCAACCATCCTGACCCGTTCGGCATCACCGGGGGTGGCAAGAACGATCAGGGCGTTGGTCCGCTCGTCGGGGACAACCTTGATGGCCGACGCGGCGACGGCCGCCACCTTGTCGGCGCCGCGCGCCGTGGACTGAAAGATCTGCGCCATGGCGGCGGCGACCGTCGTCGCCGAGGCATGCTGCAGCGCGATAAAGCTGATCTCCTCGTCGATCACCAGGACATCGATCTCCTTGGTGATCTCAAGCAGCCTTTTGATGTTGGAGAGCATGTCGGTGATGATCAACATCCCGGTGGGCGGATAGGAGGCCAGCACGCTGTTCTTCGACACCAGCGGCGTGAACAGCTTCTTCACCTCTTCCGGGTCGGCGTGCTTCAACGGGATCAACTGGGTGACCACCTTGTCTTCCGAGACGTTGGCGGTGTCATCCTTGAGCAGGGTCTCGACATTCTTTGAGCGGGCATCGACGGCCGGCACGATCTTGATGATGCTGCCGGCGACCACGGTGGCGTAGCCATGCACCTCCAGCACGGATTCGAAAACCTTGTACGCCTCCTCGACGGAGATCTTGGTCGGCGAAACAATGGTCACCATGCCCTTCACGGCGCTGTCGACGACAAAGTTCTTCCCGGTCAACTCACTGATATACTTGATAAACAGCCTGATATCGACATTGTCGAAATCAATGGTGACATATCGCCCCCCGGCACTGGCGGCCACCGGCTTGCCCGGCTCTGGCGGCTCGGGGGGGGCCGCCAGCAGCGAAGACGCCGAGGTGAAACAGCAGACCGACAAGATGATGACGGCACAGACAGAGACGATTCTGCCATGAAGCTCTTTGCCCAATTTCATACTGGTTTCCTTCCCGTTGGCGATATCCGGAAGAACAGACCGTGCCGCGCCGCGATACACGCGTGGCGCCGTCGGCGTTCCCTCATCCGCAACCCTGTTATTCTTTCAACGTATAGTTTATCGTTTGCCGCGTGCCGCCCCGCTTGAACTGCATGGCCACCGGCTCCCCGGCCATCAGCGAAGAATACAGCGCGGCCGTCTCATCGAGGGAGGTAACGGGTTTGCCGTTGACACTCTCCACGATATCGTTCTTGAGCAGACCGAGCTCCCGCAAGAACGACCCCTCCTTGATCTCCATCAACATCAGGCCGTCAACCTTGCCGCCGCTGAAGTGCGGCCGCGTCAAGACCTCGCCCTGCAGATTCTTGAAATCACTCATCACCCGCTCGACATCGCTCCGCGCCAGGACGATTGATGTTACCTGCACAGGCGCGTCGGGCACCGGCCTGGTGGGAACAGGCCTTACCGTGAAATCGGTCCGGCCGATTTTGGCTGCGGCTGGCTCCACCGGCGGCGGGGCATTGTCGTCATCCATGCTCAGCACCTCATCCCGGCCGCGCAGATTGAGTACGACCCTCCCGCGCAAGATCTTTTTCACTAGGGCCTGCTGCACGCTGTCGCCTTCCCGATAGATATCCTGGTCCCGCGTTTTGCCATCGACGATGATGGCGCACTTGGCACTGCCGTCGCTGTCAATGGTCCCCAGCAGGATCAGGTCGAGGGTCGTTTCCTGCAGTTCTCCGACATCGGCAAGTTCCGTAGTCCCCTCGGGCGCCGCCTCGACGGACCCGAAAAGGTTCCTCGCCAGGATAACCTGATCACCGGCCGGGTTAGCGCCCGTCTGCCGCCGTTGCGGCTGCATCGGACGCGCGGCGCCCCCCCCGGCCGCCGGCACCACCACGGTTTCTGCCCACCGGAGCCGGAGCACCTTGTAGAAGACGTCAACCCCGGCAAAAACGATCACCGCCGAGGCGATCAGCAGGAAGCCCGTTCTGTAGATTTTTGCCATGCCGCTCATTAGTTAAAACCAATCAAGATGGAACCGCAAGAGAGCTACCACGGTGCGCCCACAGGCAAAACAAGGGAAAAGCATCCATCAAAGCAAACGAATCTTCGGTTGGGCAATGGTGCCGTCGACACCGATGCGAAACTTGCCGTTCCGGATAAACGGCCGCAGCACCGCCAGGGCCTCCTCGCCCTCGGGGGTGCCGTGAAAGGCATTCTGATCAGGCTCCATGCCGCCCTGCAGGGACAACCGGCTGAGCAACAACCGATCATGGAGGGTGGCAAAACCGGTAATCCGGCCCCGCCCTTCCCGGCCTGCCAGGTCAAAACGCGTGACCGACATCTTCCGCTTGGCGATGGACAATGCCAACACCACCTCGTCAAAGCCGAAGGCCGAACGACCCATCACCGGCTGCAGCATCTCGACCTCGC